>JBDRUN010000006.1 GCA_039801365.1 candidate division WOR-3 bacterium | reverse complement strand
ATGGTAAGGGCTGGTCAGATTATGCCTCCTGTTTCGAGTACTTTTCTTACGTGAGGCAACGGGGTAGCTTCGAGTACATTTTTGGTGAGGCAACGCGGGACGTTGACAGCCGGTGGGAAGTCAATATCATGCGACGTGCCAGGCCACCCGGTCTTTGGCGTGTCAGGGTCATGGCCGGCTGCCGGTGTCCATCCTCGGAGCATAAGACACGGAATGGTCGGCGTCTGCCTTGACACCCCAATCGCCCGGTTCTATAATCACACGCACCGTAAAGGAGGAAGCATGCGCGAAAAGCACGGCCGTGTTGCGACAGTAATTGCAGTCCTGACTGTGGTTGTTCTCTCAGCTCCATTGTTTGCGGCACCGGCAAACAACAAGCCATGCCTGTGCCAGCCGACGATCAAACCGATGGATGGTGTCGCTCGGACAACATACGTGGCGACCGTAAGATACTCTGACCCGGACGGAGATGCGGCCTCGGTCGTGAACGTCTGCGTTGACGATGTGGCCTACCCGATGCGGTTAGTCAAGGGCCGCCCCGATAACGGTACGTATCAGGCACGGTTGACCCTTCCACCAGGTGAACATTCTTACTATTTCTACGCCGAGGACGCTCGTGGCATGTCGGAGCGGTTTCCGCGCTATGGTGCGAAATCTGGTCCGTTCGTTGGTTCGCGCAAGCCCTACAACCGTCTGCCGATGCTGTCTGAAGGAGGGGTGTACTTTGACTGGGGTAGTGACCGTGACATCTACACCTTCACGGTGCGTTACCAAGACAAGGACTGCCCGAAACCGCCAACCGTGCGGGTTGTTGTTGATGGCATTGTCCACGACATGAAGCTACACAATGGGACTCCGAACGACGGCATCTATCTGTACCAGGCCGTGCTGCCAGCTGGGCCTCATGCATACTACTTCGTGGCCAGGGACGGCAACGGTGACTGCATCACTCATCCGCGTTACGGGTTCCTGCGCGGTCCGGAAGTCCAGAAGCTGCCCAACTCCCCGCCTGAGCTGCGGTATCCGAAGGTCATTCCGCCGGCTGGCTCCCATCTCACAAGGTACTCCTACACCGTCGAGTACGAAGACAAGGACTTTGACCCGCCCGCGGTTGCGCTCATCTATATTGACGATATTCCGCACCCGATGCGGCTCGCCGCAACTAAACCCTATTACGGCATTTACGTTTTCCGCACAAATCTTCACATCAGTCCTTACCACAACTACTATTTCTATTTCGAGGACGGCAAGGGAGGCACTTGTCGCCTGCCGGCACGGGGCAAGTTCCACGGCCCGGTCGTGACCCGGTAGTCCTGTCATCCCTGCATGATTCCCTAGGAGGAGAAATGAACTGGAAGAAACTCAGCACCACTGTTGCGCTGTGCCTAGTCTTGTTCCTGGTCGTATCCGGCTCGCTGTGCAAGAAGCTGACTCCGCCGGAAACACCGGGCAAGCCGGTCGGCCCGGACTCAACTTGGCAGGGTGCACCGGCCAGGTTCGAGGTAACCACAACCCAAGCCCAGAGCAAGGAAGTCCGCTACGTGATGAATTGGGGTGACGGCAAGCAGGACACGACTGTGGCGAGTTTCGCCTCCGGTGCCAAGGCTTCAGTCTACCACGCCTGGTCTGATACCGGTCATTACAAAGTCAAGGCGCTGGCGATACTGAACGACGATGCAACCAAGGCATCAGACTGGTCTGAGGAAGCAACGATAAGGGTTCTGCCCAACAGTCCACCGCTGCCACCGGAAATTGATGCACCGCTTGTTGCGGTCAAGAACGTGGTTGCCTATTTCTCGGCTGTGACAACTGACCCGGATGGTAATGACGTCGGGTACCAGTTTGACTGGGGCGACGGCAAGCAGAGCGTCTGGAGCGACACCTTGGTTGGATTCCTGCCCGGCAACACGGTATGGCGCGATACCCACACCTACACGAAGCTCGAAACTGTTTCCGTCAGGTGTCGGGCCCGGGATGTCCACAAGACCCCGGGGCCATGGTCCGACCCAGTTCAGGTCGTAGTCGGCCTTGCCGGCGGTGTCAAGTGGTGGTGGTGGACCGATGATGAGAACCAGTACATTGCCACGACGTCGGCCGCGGTCATCATTGACGAGGGCAAGGAATATATCGTCATCACTGCAGATGACGGCAAGGTTTACGGCATTGACCCGGACGGCAAGCGCCGGCGCTCCGGCTCACCGGTCCAGCCCGAAGAGGAGAATGAGTTCGAAGGCCACCCGGCGTACTGTGCGGCCACCAGGCACCTAATCATCGGTAATTCGGACGGCGAACTGTACGCCTTCAAACCGAGTCTGGCAAAAGACTGGCACTGGCCTGGCCACACGCATGAGGACTCACTCACCTATGTCGCTTGGGGTACCGCGGCAATCAATGGAAACAAGATTTACGTGCCAAGTGAGAACGACAGTCTGTACTATTTCACCGACCTGGGCACAACCGGAAGGTTCGAAGCGGCCTATTACATACCAGGAATGGTGGATGCACCGGTAATTGACGCTGGCGGCTACGTTTATATTGGCACCGGTTCCGGCCAGCTATACAAGATGCCACCTAATCTTGCCAGCCCGGTCTGGGTCAAGACACTTCAGTCAAACAGCGACATCCACAGTCCGGCAATCGGCTCAGACGGCACGATTTACTGTGGCACAAGCTCGGGTCGTCTGTTCGCGGTAAATCAAGACGGAACCGTCAAGTGGAACGTTGCCCTGGACGGTGAGGCATATCGTGTCGTAATCAGTCCGAGCGCGCTGTTCGTTGCCACCGGCTCGGGCAAACTGTACTGTCTGAATCCGGCAACTGGCAGTCAGAACTGGTTCAAGCAGTACGGTACTGCAGAGATCGTCACGAGTCCGATTCTTGCTGGTGACTACGTGTACTACCAGGACTCAGACGATATTCTGTACTGTCTGCGTCAGTCCGACGGCTATCTCATCTGGTCGTGTGATTGCATTCCCTATGGCCCCGGCAAGAAGGCCCGCCGGGGCAAGCCGGACTTCTTTGAAGGGCAGCCCGCAATTCTTTCTAACGGCGACGTGGTCCTAATCGGTGCCGACGTGATGTACTGCGTTGCCGGCTATCCTGAGCGGCCGTTGATGTCCGCGCCGTGGCCTAAGTGGCAGAAGGACGCGCACAACAGCGGCAAGGCTTCGGCCTGGTAGCACCAGGCACGAGTTCCTTCAGAGCGGGCCCGCGGTGTGCGGGCCCGCTGGTCGTTGGTACACGGTGATGTAGTAAATGGTGCATCTTTCTGATTGCGGTCTGAAATCTGTGTAGCCTTAGGGCGTCAGCGGACAATGCGGCCGATGCGGTCAGCCCGAATCGCCCAAGGTGAAAGAACTATCTTTGGTATGCTGGGTGGGTTTGACACCGCGGACGAGGAGAAATAGAGCGTCAATGGCCGGCCGCGTAGGTAGGCAAGCGGCAATGGGCCCCAGAATCGGCAGTCCTCGGAGTTGTCGCGATTATCGCCCATCGCAAAGATGTGACCAGGGGGTACCACGACCGGACCGAATTCATCCCGGACATAGGGTGATAGTTCGGTGCGGTAGAAACGGTCAGCTTCCCAGAGCCGTTGGAAGCTATCGGATGACACTGAGAGCCCGCGTAGGCGTCGCTGGTCGGCGTGCACGACGTAGGGTTCGAACTGGAGCCGACCGTTGATGTAGAGTTGCTTGCCGCGGTATTCAACCGTGTCGCCAGCTACCGCGACGCAGCGCTTGACAAAATTCGGGGGGATGTACCACTTGAAGAAATGGGCTTGACGGTCCCAGAAGACCGGGAGCAGGGGGAGCCAGCGCGGAAAGATGCGGGCGTAGCGCTCCCTTGGCTCTGGCTCATCAGGGTCCTGGGGGAAGCGGAAGACGACAATGTCACCGCGGCGGGGATTTGAGACCGGTACAAGCGTCCGGTGAGTAAATGGGAGTTTCACACCGTAAATGAACTTGTTGACGAGCATGAAGTCGCCGATGGCGATGGTGTTGAGCATCGAGCCGGTCGGCACCATGAACGACTCGACGAGAAAAGAACGGATAAGCAGTACGGCAATGATGACCGGGCCCCATTCCCGGAAGAGGCGTGCGAAAAACTGGCCGATCTTATGCAGAGCCATGGTCTCGAGACGGCAAGTATAAGCACGAGCCTGAGAAAAGCAAGCGGCCCGCAACCGCGGGCCGCTTCGTGCGCGACTGTCTATTCGGTCTGGATGGTAATCTCCCGGACTTTGGCCTTTTCGGACTTGGGCAAGGTGAGTTCCAGGATACCGTCCTTGTACGAGGCTTTCGCCTTGTCGGCCTGAATGTCAGCCGGCAGGATGAGCGACCGCTGGAACCTTCCGTAGCAGCGCTCGATGCGATGGAAGGTCTTGCCCTTTTCCTCGGCCTCGTGCCGGCGTTCACCTGAAATTGTAAGCTGGTCGCCGGTGATACCGACTTTGATGTCGTCTTTCTTCATGCCCGGCAGTTCAGCCCGGACAATGATGTTGTCTTTGTTTTCTTCGACATCAATGGCAGGCGACCAGAAAGGTTCAGGCCTTTCTACCGGGTAGCGGCCGAGCATCGAGTCGAAAAGCCGGTCCATCTCGTCGCGCAGCGAGGTTATATCGCGGAACGGATTCCACGTTGCAATCTGCTTCGCCATATTTGTCACCTCCTTTTCTTGTCACACCTGTTAGACTCGGCTGACAGCCGATGGTTTCAGGTTCCCGGACGTTCAAGAAACAGGGCCGGGAATGGTCGGCGGAAAAGCGAGTGGGCGATGGCGGCGACGCGGTGCCGAGTTGCGCACAGATGAAGCTCGGTCCAGACCTCAGGTCGAAGTTCCAAGAGTAGTGAGCCAGGTCTGGCCTGGCGCTGGAATACTATGCGGACACGGCGGCTGCGGATGTGCCTGATGTTGCCCTTGCCCATTGTGCAGCCGGAACCAAGCTGGACGCCGTCCAGCAAGCATGTGTACGGCGTACCAGACGGACAGAACACGCGGGCCTGGAGTTCAAACGGCTTCACCTTGAGTTTATCAGCAGCATGCCTTCCGGCCCGCAGTCCGAGAACAAGCCAGGGACCGAGGTGACCATGGAACCGGGCGGCATCGGCAAGAGAGGTTAGTCGCTTCACCGGCGCAACATATCACGGCGACGCACAAAGTCAAGGAGAGCGGACGAAGCATTGATGAGGGCAAGGGGAAAGCGACGTAATCGAAGATTCTGCCAAGGTTAAGACCTGCCGGCTACTTTTTCTTCTGCTCACCTTTGTTATTGACCGCTTTCTTTCCTAGTGCATACTTCGGCGTGCATTTCCTGTTGCTCAAAGTCGCTTCTGCAGTCGGAATGGGGCTTGTGCTCAAGCGAGCGGATGGAAAAGGCATCGCCCGGCTGCCTGTAGTCCGCGTAAATTACGCAGTTGCTGCAGTGCTCGCCTTTGCCTGCGCCCTGGCTACGAACCAGACTCACATTTCCCGGCCGACTGCACTTCTCGCGGTCGGTACCGGTGTCGTGTTCGTAGCCGGGCTCGTATTCTGGGCGAAAGCGATTGAGGTTGCGGGTCTTGCGCTATCAGTCGTTGCGATGAGGCTCGCCATCATACTGCCAGTGCTGGCGTCTATCCTAGTCTGGCGCGAGCGACCAACAAGTCTTGAGCTGGTAGGCAGCGCAGTAGCACTAATGTCCCTAGGACTTGTGCTGTCTGACGTGCGAAGGGCGCAAGAGTCAGAACGAGCTGAACGTAAGGATATAAGGACTTCAAGAAACGGAGCTAAGGGCGAATCTGTCGGTACAGAGGTAAAGCCCGGGACAGTTCCCGTTGTCGGACACCGCCATCAGGGACAGTCCCGGTTTTCCGTGGCCCCGGCCTGGCTGTGGCTTCTGGGTCTGTTTGTTGTGGACGGGCTTGTGATGCTGCCAGCTCAGATATTCCGCAAGGAGTTGCCGTCAGAGGAGAACCTGCCGTTCCAGACCGTGATATTCGTTGCGGCATTCGCGGTCACAACCATTGTCTATTACGCGCAGCGGGCCAGGGTTGACCAGAAGTCCCTAGTCCATGGTGCATTGCTCGGCGTTGCCAATCTCGGTAACTACCTGTTTCTGGTTCTGGCTCTGACCGTACTGCCCGGCATCGTGGTGTACCCGGTAATCGCGGCGGGCGAAGTTGCGCTAATGGCGTTTGCAGGCGTGTTTGTTTGGCGCGAGCGGGTCGGACTGCGAAGCTGGTTTGGAATCGGACTTGCGGTCATCGCGCTTGTGCTAATCCAGGTCGGCAGGGCCGCAGTGTGATCAAGAACACCGATGGGCCACGAGTATAGGAAGTCTGCCGGCCTTTGCCGGTTGTGCACCGCCTAACCGTGCCGCCGCAGGGATGGCCAGGTCTTGGGGTCTATCCCTAATGACCGCACGGCCAGGCCGGATGCCGAATGGTAAAGATACCAGTCTCTGAACAGGACTTAGACCTGGTTCGTCGGGCCCAGGCCGCGGACCTCGTCGCTTTTGAGGAGCTGGTGCGGCGGTACCAGCGACCGCTTTTCTCATACTTGTATCGGATGTGCGGTAACCGGGATGAAGCCGAGGAAATGGCGCAGGCCGCACTGGTGCGGGCATGGCAGAGCATCAAGGGGTTCCAGGGTCGGTCGAGTTTCAAGACCTGGCTGTTCCGAATCGGGACTAACCTGGCGATAAACCGACTGCAACGTACGAAACCGACCGCGGAAATCCCGGAATCGCTGCCCGGGCCTGAGTCCGAGGAGCCGGACGAAACTTTCCGTCGAAGGCAGCGCGAGCAACTGGTGCAGGCAGCCCTGAATCAGCTCCCAGCAGACCAGCGGTCTGCTTTGGTGCTCTGTACCTACGAAGACATGAGTTACAGTGAAATTGCCCGCGCGATGGGCAAGACGGTACGGGCAGTGGATTCACTTCTGTTCCGGGCAAGGCAAAATCTGCGCAAGTTCCTGGAGCCGGCGCACAAGAAAGGGTTGGTGTGAACGCCGCAGGAACTGGGACAGTTTCGTGTCTAAGAAGGAGAACAAGATGAAGTGCAATAAGGTGCGAAGGGCGCTTTCGAGGTTAATTGACCAGGACCTCGGGCAGTCGGAGAAGGTGATGATTGAACAGCACCTGGCTGATTGCGCCGCGTGCCGGGCTGAGCTGGAAGCCTTGCAGGCCGATGCTGAGTTGCTGCGCTTGGCTGATTCGCCGGAACCACCACCGTATCTTGTGGCTCGGACGATGGCTGAGATAAGGGCTGAGGTGAAGGTGTCGCGTCCGTTCTGGGCCAGGGCGATTCCGGTCGCAGCCGCGGTGCTGCTTGCAGCAGTCGGAGCCTGGTGTGGCGCTATTCTTGGCCGGGAGTTTGCGGGTAGCCGCAACGGATACACCGAGAGCGTGCTTGCCGTCAATTCCGAACCATCACTGTACGATGTCTATCAGACAGCGGTGGAGGAACGATGAAGAGCAGATGGACGGTTGTGGTCCTGGCAGCGTCGCTTGCGCTGAACGCAGCCGCACTTGGCGCTTTCGCATATCGCCGGTACATGGACTGGAGGCGCGAGCAGATGTTCTTTCGCCATCTTGAGAAACGGGCCAAGGGAAGGTTGACATCGCTGTTCAGGGAGACCGAGCCCAGGATGGACTCGCTGCGTCAGGTGTATTGGAATGCAAGAAGGCAGCTCGGCGAGCTGGGATTTCAGGATCGGCCGGACTCACTTGAGGTCGAGCGACTGCTTGGCATCATTGCCAACACGCACAAGGAGATGAACCGGCTGGTGTTCGTGACGACGCGCACAATTGAGTCCATGTACCCGGCCAGGACCAGAGAGAGAATCCAGCGTCGGCTGCGCGAGATGTGGGAAAGCCCGCATGGGCCCAAGCCGCGTCGCGGGCATTTCCGCGGCCGGCGAATGCCCCCACCTGAACCGATTCCCGGCCCACCGGGAATCGAGCCACCACCTGAGCCGCCTCCGAGACAAGGGCGATAAGTGGCAGACAGAAAACTCAGAACGCATAAGTTAGAATTGAGAAAGGAGAGAAACGTGAAAACACCGAAGTGGACTGCTCTCATTGTACTCGGATCGGCTGCCGTGCTATGGGCACAGCCGATGGCGCCTGTGCCTGCGCCGATGCTGGCCGAACCGGAACACGGTTTGCTTGAACAGGCACCGCCACCGATACCAGGGCTTGCCGGTCTTGACCTCAGTCCGGAACAGCATGAGAAACTGGACAAGCTCCAGATGTCGTTTCTTAAGGAGACAATGCCGCTGGGGACGGACATTCGTATCAAGGAAATGGAGCTGGCTGCGCTCTGGCGTGCTGATAAGCTCGATACCAAGTCAATCGTGGCCAAGGTCAAAGAGATTGCCGAGGTGCGGACCCGGCTTGAGGTAGCCAGGGTCATGCACCAGATTGACGTTTACAACATTCTTACCCCGGACCAGCAGAGCAAGGTGCGCAAAATGCTTGCGCGTGGCCGAGGTCGGTTTGCAGGAGGTTGGCCGCGCGTGTTCCAGCCCGGTATGCTTCGGCAGCACCGCGGCCGGTGCGACAGGCCGCACGGGATCGAGCCACCGGATTCGGACTAGAACTTTGGCGCCAAACTGGCCCTGTAGCCGGCGGAAAAAGGGGCACATCTAGATTCCACCGGTCATTCAGCTAAAGGCAGCGAATGCGTGGAGATACTATCGAAAGCTGTGGAAAAAAGATGAAGCGGTGTCTACAATTCTATGTGTATGTAGTAAGACCGGGCGGAAGCCCGAGAAAGGAGACACCGCTATGTCAGAGTATCAGAAAGAGCAGGATAATGCAAGAAGAAGGCGGGAACGCAAGGAGCAACGGGCAATGCGCCGGCTGAGACACAAGCTGCGCCAAGACTCGGCCAGCCTGTTGGATAAGAAAGCACTAGAAGGCGCCCAGGAGAAGCTACAGGATGCGCTGGATGAAGAACGGGAGACGTTTCTGGAGCGCGCCAGGTACGAGCGGGTAAGTGACGAGCAGTTCCGAGGTTATCGCAACGGCCATGGCGAGCCGCGGCAGGTCCATCTTGGCAGCGGCAGTGTTCGGGTCCGATTGCCCAGGGTGGCGGATAACGCCGAGCCCTTTGAGTCGGGTCTATTGCCGCGCTATCAAAGAAGCAGCTCTGCGGTCCTGGCTACCCTACCTCAGCTCTACCTGTATGGCATCTCGACCGGTGACTTCGAGGCGGCGCTGGAGTGCCTGTTAGGTGTCGGAGCAGCATTGAGTCCGTCCACCATTGCCCGCTTGAAACAACGGTGGTATCTGGACTACGAGGCTTGGCGGAATGAGCCTTTGGCTTCTCACTACGCCTATATCTGGGCCGACGGTATCTACATCAAGGTGGGCCAGAACAAAGAGA
The DNA here is from genome assembly GCA_039801365.1 of candidate division WOR-3 bacterium. Classification (NCBI taxonomy): domain Bacteria; kingdom Pseudomonadati; phylum Caldifarciminota; species Caldifarciminota bacterium. The sequence continues at coordinate 46,654 of JBDRUN010000006.1, read as the reverse complement.
AACTGGCGCTTTTGGTAGTGATGGGTGCAGATGCGGAGGGCAGGAAGCGGATACTGGCGATGATACCTGGGCAGCGGGAGAGTTACGAGCAATGGCTGGAAGTGTTACGCGACTTGGTACGGCGTGGGGTCAAATGGGTTGGGCTGGCGGTGGCGGATGGTATTCCCGGGTTCTGGCGAGCGTTTGGGGAGGCGTTTCCTGAGGCCCGGCGTCAGCGGTGCTGGGTACACATGATTCGTAACGTGCTCGACAAACTGCCGAAGGCCAGGCAGCAGCAGGCGCACAAGGACCTGGTGCGGATCTATGAGGCTGGTAGCAAAGCTGAGGCGGTGAGCTGGATTGTGTACTTTGCCGACCACTATCGGTTACATCCGCCAGCAGTGAAGTGTCTGTTGGAGAAGCAGGATGACCTTCTGAGCTACTTCGACTTCCCCAAGGAGCACTGGCGGCACCTAAAGACGACCAACCCGGTTGAGTCGGCGTTTGCACCGGTGAAGAGCCGGGTGAAGCGGGCGAAGCGGCTGATGCGCTACTGGTCAGCGCTGGGACTGGTATACAGGCTTCTGCTCGAGCAGGAGACACGCTGGTTCCGGCTCAGTGCGCCGCACCTGGTTGCGGCAGTCGTTGCTGGAGCCAAGTACCATGACGGAGTCGAGGTCAAACTAGCATGAGCTATTACTACACCGCCGAATCTATTTCCACAGAATTTGACAAGACCTCGTTTGTGGCTGCGTTACGTTTTGCTCAGTACCCTCTTGTTTCTGCTTGTTCTGCATATCGTTTCGCTGTCCCACCTGCCCTGGGATTATTTCTGGGCTCTGCGGCTTGAGGCCGGCCCGTCTGAACTTGCCCACTTACTCGCATTGCGGACTTATAGCCGATTTCGAGCGCGAAGTCAAGGAGAGGGAGAGCAAATCGAGAGCCGGTTGCAAGACACGCGGAGATAGTTCAGTTGAGCTGAGTGGATGAAGTCGAGACCACTAAGAGGAAGTACGGGTGGCACCGTAAGACAGGCAGCAGTACCGGCGGCGAGCCAGACGCCAAGGTAGGGAGTAGGCCAGGCCGCGAGGCAGGTGGCGGCACAGACCGAAAGGCAGAGCGCAGGTCAGACCGTAGGCCAAGCGGCAAGCTGGACTGCGGGGCAGGCAGCAGACCAAGGCGCAAGGCAGGCCGATGGATAGGCAGCAGGGCGAACCGTCAGTCAGACCGCAAGGCAGGAAGCGGGTCGGGCAATGATACACGCAGCGGCCCAGGCGGCAGAATAGGCGGCTTGGCAAAGGACGAGGCACGGAGCAGGGCAGACCGCAGGGCAGGGAGTGTGCCAAGCCACCCCGGGGATGGCAAAATGTCACATTTCTTGGGGTCCGTGCATCTCACTTATCGAACAGTAAAGGAGAAACATGAAAGACACAAAGAAGCCAAAGCAGTTCGAGAATGACTCGGCGAACTATGCATGCCGGATGAACCCGAAGCTTGTTTCGGATGTGTTGGATGACCTGGGCGGAGTAATGCTGGCTAAGTATCGTAAACAGGCTGAGTTGCTACGTCTTGTTGAGGCAACGGTTCGGCAGGCCACCGACGGTGCTCCGATGTTAGTGTGGGTCTGGTATCTGGATTTCGGACGTGAGGTGTATGGCAGGTGGAGGAAGGTTCCAAGTCACGCGTTGGCCTCAGAGCTTGAAATCCTGAGGCACAAGTGGACTGTGAGAGGGTTGGACCCGAAGACCCTGGAGAAGGTGGAGGCCGCGGTAGTTGAGATGCTGAACCAGACGTTAGCGGATAGCAGGTTGCAGATGTGAGGGGTCAGGAGTGAGGACCTTGAGGGATAGAAGGTGGTCGGCGGGCAGCAGTCAGCGGAAATTGAGCGTTGACAGCCGTGGGGCTGGATGTAGTTTGGTCCATGCCTGAACAGGAACGCCGCAGACGCGTGTCGAGTCTGCCAAATCCGGAACCAGGGGTTCTGGCCGCGGCCCTTTCCGACGGGCCGGATGCGTTCGAGCCGCTGTTCAAGATGTACTGGCCGATTCTGGTGAGGATAGCATGGGGCTTTTTCGCTCCGAACCGGCAAGAGGTGGAGGACGCGGCGATGGAGGCGATCGAGGACGTGTATAGGCATCTTTCGAGTTTTGAGGGCCGAGACAGGTCGAAGTTCTCGAGTTGGGTGTTCAAGGTGGCGCAGAATCGGATGCTGATGATTGCGCGACGGAAGCGACGACGGCCAAGAACAGCGTCTTTGGGCGAGTTCGAGGAGCTTCCAGGGCCGACGGTCGAGGACGAGTTGAAAAGGAAACAGCGACTCAGCGAGCGGGCTGCGCTTGAGGAGTTCGAGCAGGATGAGCAACGGGCCGCGTTCCTGGAGCTGGCGTACTGGATTTCGCGGCTGCCGGACAGGATTGCCCAGGCGATGAGCCTGGTACGGCTTTGCGGGCTGGACCCGCAGGCGGCAGCCGAAGTGCTGGGAACGAGCCACGAGGCTTTGAGGAAAAGGCTTTCACGGGGAGATAAGGAAGTGAGAAGAATGAGGAATGAGGAGAGAGCAAGCAGGGGCGGTCGAAATGGAGAAAGAAGATGAAGAAGCACAGTTATCAGAACTTGACCGAGCTGGCACAGCGGGCGGTTGTGGTGACAGCGGAGCAGACCGACCATGCGTGGATAAGGTTCAGGCTGTTTATGCAGACTAGAGCGAAGCCGGCGAGGCAGAGCTTTGTAAGCTGGTTTCGTGAGGCAGCCCTGAGCCTGTCATCCTGCGTGCCGAACCTTGGCGTGGCTCACGGTTTTCTTGACGAGGCCGCGGATTCCGAGCTGGGGTCTGAAGCAGCCGAGTTTGACCCCTGCGCCTGGGCCTGGCTTGAGCTTCGGACCTTGGCCAGGCCGGTCCGGTTTGCCGTGATTCTGCATTGCCTGAACAACCGGTCCTATGACGTGGTTGCCGACCGGCTGGGTGTAACTCCGGCTGAGGCACGACGCCTGGTAAGGCACGGGCTGGCAAGACTCCGGTACAGCTTGCGCACAGCACAAAGGCGAAGGAGTTAGACCGGCCGCGACCAGGAAGGCGTCACCCGGTCAGGTGACGCCTTCAGTCTTTCGTTGGTTCGTTAGGGGTATCGGTCCAGGCCTGGAGCTGATCGCGCTGGCTGCCGGCCGGTTGCTCCCTGGATGATTCGGTGGTTTCGGCGGAGTCACAGATTAGAGGCCCGGAGCATCTCATTTGTCGAACATGAAAGGAAGAGTATGAGCCTGACGACGCTGATGCAGATGGCTGAGGCTCTTGCCGACGCATCAAAGCTCGTTGCAGCGGCCCAGAGGCCGGTGAAGCCGAGGGAACGTCAAGGCCAGCTCGCTTTGCTTGCCTGCCTGGAGAAGCGGCTGGAAACGCTCAGGCGCCAGTTGCTTGAGGCGGTGCTCGTGGAGATGTTGTGGCGGTATCTTGACTACGTCGAGGGAACGGACGAAGGGTACCTGGTGAGGCAACTGATTGCGGATATCGGAGCCAGAAGATGAAGATGATGTCAGATACCAGTGTTCAGACGTTGGCCCTCAGAAGGGCGGGACCCGAACAAACAGCAGGGGATAGGTTTGATTGTAGATTTCTGTTCACAGCGTGCAGAGGTCAGAACCGCCGGACTCGGGCTGGCAGCAGGCAGAGGCCAAGCCTGGCCCGGGTTCCGGACGCAATCGGCGGACAGCCGCGGCTGGATGCCAATCCTGTTGCAGAAAGGAGGTGAATGAAATGGCGACAGATCCGGTGAAGAGAATCGAGAACTGGGACAAGAAGTACAACCTCGAGCGGGTCAACGCAATCCTGACCGAGAAGCGGCCTAAGATGCTTGAGCACGTGAACTCGGTCTATGTTTCGCTGGCTGCAATGGAGAGCCAGGTGAAGCAGGTCATTGACCAGGAAGGCGTTTCGATCATCCAGTACCCGTTCTATCTCTGCTTCGGACGCGAGATGTGGCACCTGAGCCAGCGCGAGGTGTCCGGTGAGTCGCTGGCGGTTGAGGCCGCCACCTTGATCGGCAAGTGGGTGGCGAGAGGTCTCTCCCGGTCAGTGCTGGAGACGATCCGGACCCAGGTGTTCAACATCGGCGCGCCAACGCCGTAGGAGAACGGTTCAGGGGTTCGAGGAGCCGATTGGCTGACCCACAGCCGAACACCAGGACCGGCGGGCTTGCTGCCAGCCCGCCGGTTCCGCATCTTGAGCCAAGGCCTGGCCGCAGGTTATCAGTTTCCGAATCGGACCGTGCCAGCAGCAGGGTTGCGACCGCACGGCGGTCAGAGTGTCGGATTCGCCGACAATGGACCGATGCGCGGTTATTGCCATCGGAGTGCAGGGAGTGGGCGCAGGTCTGTACTCGACATAGGGGCATTTCAGGATTAGGATTAGCGCTGTGAGTGCGGCGATTGAGGTCAGCGGCCTGGCCAAGCAGTTCAAGGGCTTTGTCGCAGTTGACCACGTGTCTTTCGAGGTTGCTGAGGGTGAGGTGTTCGGGTTCTTGGGCCCGAACGGCGCGGGTAAGACGACCACGGTGCGGATGTTGTGTACCTTGACCCGGCCGAGCGCAGGCAGCGCCAGGGTCAGCGGGCATGACATCGTGCGCGAGCAGGCCGCGGTGAGAAAGAGCATCGGCATCATTTTCCAGGACCCGTCCCTGGACGACCGGTTGACCGCGTACGAGAACTTGAGATTCCACGGTATGATTTACCGGGTGCCGGGCCGCGAGCTTGGACCCCGCATCGAGCAGGCGCTGGAGTGGATGGAGCTTCGGGAACGGGCGCAGGACCTGGTGCGCAACTTTTCCGGCGGGATGAAGCGCCGGCTTGAGATTGCGCGCGGGCTGTTGCATGCCCCGCGGGTGCTGTTTCTTGACGAGCCGACTCTGGGTCTTGACCCGCAGACCCGCAGTCGCATCTGGGAGCGTCTGCTGCGCCTGCGCCAGGAGCAGAGCGTTACCTTGTTTCTTACGACCCATTACATGGACGAGGCTGAGAACTGCGACCGGATTGCGGTCATTGACCGGGGCAGGATTATCGCACTCGACACACCGGCTCGACTCAAGTCCCAGGTCAAGGGCGACTGCGTCCGCCTCGCCACCGCAGACGACGCACGGGCCGAAGCCGAGCTGCGCACGCGGTACGGGCTTGAGCCGACGAGGGATGCCGGCGGTCTTCGCTTCGAGGTGCAGGATGGAGCCGAGTTCGTGCCCGGGCTGGTAAGGGAGTTGTCGGTTCGGGTTCTGTCGGTGAGCATCAATCCGCCGACTTTGGATGATGTGTTCCTGAAACTCACCGGCCGCGAGATACGGGACGAAGAGGCCAGCGGCGCGGAGAAGCTGAAGAGCCGGCTGCGCCGGATGGGCCGGGGATGGCGCTAGGCGATGATTGACTTCGTGTGCATTCGGATGGTGTGGCTGCGCGACATCATCCGTTACTTCCGGGAGCGGAGCCAGCTTTACGGTTCCCTGGTCCGACCGGTACTCTGGCTCTTTATTCTCGGGATGGGCCTGCGCGGTTCGTACGGCCGGGTCCAGAACGTCAACTACACGCAGTTCATTTTTCCGGGCATCCTCGCGATGACAACGATATTCACTTCGATTCAGTCAGCGATTTCCATCATCTGGGACCGTGAGTTCGGGTTCCTCAAGGAAATCCTCGTCGCACCGGTGCCGCGGACTTCAATCGTCATCGGCAAGGGACTGGCCGGAACTACGCTGTCTTTGATTCAGGGGTGCATCGTGCTGCTGCTGGCGCCGCTTGTCCACGTGCAGTTGAAGCTGGTCAATATCGTGCCACTGCTGCTGGTAATGGTCGTGCTCTCTTTCGCCCTGACCGGCATCGGCATCGTCATCGCGGCACGGATGACGTCGTTTCAGGGCTTCGGTACGATTATGAACTTTGTCATCATGCCGATGTGGTTTCTAAGCGGAGCGCTGTTTCCGGTGCAGGGGCTGCCGTGGTGGCTGAACATTCTGGTCCGGGTGAATCCTCTGAGTTACGGGGTGGACCTGATTCGGCGACTCGTGCTCGGGTTTGCGTACTACCCGCCGGTTCTCAACGTCGGGTTTCTGCTTGGCTTCTGCGTGCTTACGACCGCGGCCGCAGTGTTCTTCTTCAACCGTGGGGAGTACTGAAGGTGGGTCAAGTTGACACTGTGAAGCGAGGCGCTAGAATGGCCGGGCAATGATGACAATCAGAACAGCCGTTGTTTCGTTCCTGGTGCTGGCGCTGGTCGCGTGTCCGGGCAAGCCCAAGGTTCGCACCGCTGCGGTCACCGTGACATTCTGGCATGCAATGGGCGGGCCTCTGGGCGATGCCCTGAAGGAGATGGTGAGCAGGTTTGAGAAGGAGAATCCTGGCACGAGTATCAATCTTGTCTCGATGGGCGGGTACTCAAGTCTTTCCCAGAAGCTGATGGCTGCGATTCAGGTGAATGCACCGCCGAACATGGCGCAGATGTATGAGTCGTGGACTACTCAGTTCCACCAGTTGGGAAAGCTGGTTGTGCTCGATTCGCTTGTGAACGGCCCGGCCGGGTTCAGCGCCGAGGATTTGGCTGATTTCTACGCTCCGTTTCTTGAGGACAACCGGTGGGACGGCAGGCTGGTGACGATGCCTTTCAATAAGTCAGTGCCGGTGTTCTTCTACAACATCGAGATGCTGAGGGCCGCGGGCTATGAGAAGTTCCCTTCAAGCTGGGATGAATTCCGGGTGATGGTCAGGAAGCTGACCGACCGGAGCCGGGGGATTTGGGGAACGGTCGGTGGCGTGAACGAGTGGATGTTCGGATGCATGCTGCGACAACAGGGCGGCGACTTCCTGGACGAAGACAACCGGAGAGTGCTGTTCAATTCTCCGGCCGGAGTAAGGGCCGCAGAGTTCATGTACGAGCTCGTGGCCAAGGATTCTTCGGCAGTGTTCGGCATCGGGTACGACCCGCAGAATGACTTTCTTTCAGGGAAGATTGCCTGCATTTGGGGAACGTCGGCGTCCTGGGCATTCATGAAGGACAACATGACGTTTCCGGTTGGCATCGCCCGGATACCGACCTGGGACAGGCCCAACGTGCTTTCGTTCGGCACAAACATCGGTGTGTTCCGCACCGGGACACCGGATCAGATTGAGGCGTGCTGGCGGTTCATCAAGTGGTTCACGAGTCCTGAGCAGCAGGCCGAGTGGGCAGTGCGGACGTCTTACGTGCCGTGCCGCCGGAGTTCGCTACAGGTGCCGTCGTATGCGAAGATGATTCAGGAAATACCTGGACTTGCGGACGAACTGGCTCAGCTTGAATACGTTTCGTTCGAGCCGAAGACCGAGGAGTGGTTTGAGGGCCGTAAGGTTCTGGGTGAGGCGCTGGAGCGGATAATGCGGGGCGAGAAAGGGGCGAAACAGGCGCTGGATGAGGCGGCAGCCGAAGTGGAGAAAGGGCTCAGGAAATGACGACAGACAAGTTTGCAGTTTGCCGGTTGCAGTCCGCGGTCTGCTTGGGTATGACCTTGTGCTTCGGCTTCGCGCTTGCCCAGATTCGGCCGATTCGAGACGTGCGGCAGAACAACAGCCAAGGCGTTCCGCTACTAGCCGGTCAGAGCGTTACGGTTACCGGACGTGTAACCGTGGCCGGTCAGTTCGGCGGCTGGGGCCCGGCCTATGTTGAGGATGCGACTGGCGGCGTGGCGATATACGGCAGTGCGGTGGGCGGCATCAGTATCGGCGACAGCGTGACCGTGACTGGAACGGTCAAGAACTTCTATGGTCTTGCCGAGCTCGACCCGATTGCGAGTCTAACCAACCACGGTGCGGTCGGCACACCTCGGCCACGAGTTGAGGAGCTCAGGTTTGTGGACCGGATTGATACCGCAGCCGGCTACGTGGAAAACGAGGGCTGGCTGGTCCGGTTCGAGCGCATCTACATCCAGCATGCGCCCGGGGAGAAGTTCGCTGGTGACCGGAACTACACGATAAATGACCCGACCGGTTACTCGTCGCAGATGCGGGTTGATGCGGACGCACCCGGCATCGTAGGCATGACGATTCCGGACGATACCGTGTTTCTTGTCGGTGTGATAGCGCAGTATCGGCCGAACCCGCCGCATTTCGGCGGATATCAGGTAATGCCTAGAACCGCGGCCGACCTGGGGATTCCGATTGAGTACATGAAGATTGCCGACGCCATCCGGGACGACAACGGCGACCGGAGGCCGGACCGGCTGGGCCAGTCGGTGACCGTGACCGGGATTGCGACCGCACCATCGGGCCTTTTCAATACCCAGTATCTCGACATCTACGTGCAGGACTCGACCGCAGGGGTCAACGTGTTCAGTTTCAATATGAGCGCCGTAACCCTGGGTGACTCGGTTGCGGTTTCCGGCAAGGTTGACCTGTATCGGGGTAAGACTGAGATTTCAGGCGCAACGGTCACGGTACTGGCTTCGGGCCGACCCCTGCCTGAGCCCAAGGTACTGACCTGCAGCCAAATGAACTCTGAAGCACACGAGGGCGAGCTCGTGAAGCTGGTCGGCGTCACCTGCGATGCCGGGGTTCTTCAAGGCAATCAGAACTATGAGGTTGAAGACCAGACCGGCGCGACAACACTACGGATTGATGGCGATACCGAGATTCCGGGGCTGTCCGTGCCTCAGCCACCGTTGACTTTTGACGTCGTTGGCATCAAAGGCCAGTACGCCAATGATACGGTAAATATGGACGACGGGTATCAGATAATGCCGAGATATCGGGCCGACTTTCTGATTGAGGTCGAGACCTTGCCGTTGCGGACGATCGCCCAGGTGCAGAAACCTGGGCCGGATGGTGTAACACCGGAGTTGCTTGACTCCGTGGTCAGGGTGCGGGGCCGGGTTACTGGGCCGGCATCGTCCTTCACGTCTGGCACGAACAAGAGCCTGTACATTCAGGACGCCACTCTTGGTGTCAACCTGTACGGCTGCAGCTACCCGAGTGCGCAGTTGAAGTTCCTGGACAGCCTGGGAGTGGAATGGGAGGTCATCGGCACGGTCACCGAGTACAACGGTCTGACTGAGATTGCCAACGGCACGATGTTCGTGACCGACTCCAGCGCGGTGCCGGTCGTGCCCAGGCAGTTGCCATTCAATACTTCACTGACCGAGGCGATGGAGTCGTATCTTGTCACTGTGGTCGGCGATGTGGCCCAGGCCGCGGTGCGGTCCGGCTCAGGATACAACGTCGTGGTCAAGAACGGTTCTGCACCGATAACGATCCGCATCGGAGATAATGCATTCCCTTCCGGTATCCCTGGTTTTCTCAGGACCGCGGGTAAGCGGGTGCGGTTCACCGGTATCGTTGGTCAGTACGACTACCAGGCACCGTACACGACCGGGTATCAGCTCCTGCCCAGGTTCAGTTCGGACGTGAATGATACGTCGGGCGCGTTCCCACCCTCAGAGCGGCTGGCGATTCATTCAATCGCGCCCAGTCCGTTTTCACCTGCAAAGGGTGAGGTAGCCGGGATTCAGGTGAACGCACCGACAGGGTACCGGCTTACCGTGACTGTGTTTGACATGCAGGGACGGCCTGTGCGCGTGCTGCTGAGTGAGGCCCAGGGCGGTTTTCATGACCTCGTGTGGGATGGGACTGACGAGCTTTCGCGGTCCCAGCCGGCCGGTATCTATCTTGTCAGTCTCAAGGGCGTGAAGCCGGGCGGTGGAGTCGAGACCGTGGTCCAGCCAGTTGTCATTGCGGCCCGGTTTAATTAGCACAGCCACCGTTGTCTGGGGAAGCGCATTGACTTGAGCGAGTGTGGTTTCTATACTGAGTATCGTCGCGAGGATGGCGGAACTGGCAGACGCGCTGGATTTAGGATCCAGTCCTGTGAAGGGTGGGGGTTCAACTCCCCCTCCTCGCATGGTTTACCCCTTGCGCCGTGATCAGTACACACACTGCCAGGAAGAGACCGGCGACGGGTATCCGATGGTGATGGAGTGTAGTTGGAAGTAAGCATTCAGGCGCCCAAGGATTGGCTACGCGAAATCCGAGTTGAGGTTGAGCCGGATCGGCTCAAGTCCAGGCTTGAGAAACTGTACCAGGAGTACGGCAACAAGGCCATTGTCCCGGGCTTTCGTAAGGGCAGAGCACCCAGACATATACTTGAGAGGCGTCTTGGCTCCAGCCTCGAAGCCGTCGCTGCAGAGGAAGTGGTAGAGCAGGCCATCAGCGACGTGATCGAACAGGCAAAGTTCAGGCTCGCCAGCCAGGTCAAGGTGCGTGACTTTGAAGTGCTGCCGGACAAGAGCGTCAGATTTGTACTCCGAGCTGAGGTGTTTCCGGAGTTCGAACTGAAGAATTACCACGGGCTCAAGCTCAGAAAGGAGGAACCGACCGGGTTCGACCAAGAGTTCGAGCGCCGGCTCAGAGCATTGCAGGACCGATGTGCGACCTTCAAGCCGGTGTCACGTCCGGCCCAGGCCCTTGATTATGTCACCTGCAACTATCAGATGTTCGATTCTGACAAGCCCCTGGGTCCAGTCCGGAACAGCGTTATGATTCAGGTCGGCGACAAGATGAATTTTGAGCCGGTGAATCAGGCACTGACCGGAGTTCGACCCGGGGACGAGCGCACCGCCGTCGTTGACATTCAGCCCGATCATCCGGACAAGTCTCTGGCCGGCCGGCAGGTGACTTTTAGGTTTACCGTTCGTGAGGTCAAAGAGAAGCAGTTGCCCGAGGTCAACGAAGACCTGGCATCTGACCTTGGATATGAGAGTCTCGATGCTCTGCGCCAGGACATCAATGATCAGATATTGCGCGACCGGGCCCGGCTTGTTGTCAACGGGCTGAAGAACCAGATATTCGACTTTCTGGTCAGAGAACATGAATTCGAGCCGCCCGAGTCCTGGGTCAATGCCGCCTACGAAAGGCTCGCACGCGAATATGAACTACCTGATGACGAGGAGACCAGGACTAAACTGATGGCCGTTGCGGTCCGGCGCGCCAAATTCGACGTCATTGCAGCCCGTATAGCAGAAAGGGAGCGAATCGAAGTGACCGAGCAGGAGATCAACGTCCAGATTGAGGACCTCGCCCGCAGTACCAACCGCTCGGTGGATGAGGTCGCACCGCTGCTTGCAAACCCGGCCTACCGTAATCAAGTACTGCGTGACAAGGTGCTGGATTTCATACTGGAGAAGGCCGATGTTAGCTGAGAAACAGGAGGTCCCCATGCTAGTACCCATAGTTATTGAGCAGACAGGACGGGGAGAGCGAGCCTACGACATCTATTCTCGGCTTCTGAAGGAAAGAATCATCTTTCTCGGTTCGCCCATTGATGACACCGTTGCGAACCTCGTGGTCGCACAGCTTCTTTTCCTTGAAGCCGAGGACTCGGAGAAGGAGATAAACCTTTACATCAACTCACCCGGCGGCGTGGTTTCTGCCGGGTTGGCAATCTACGACACGATGCAGTACATCAAGGCCAAGGTTGCGACCACCTGCGTGGGAATGGCCGCTTCGATTGCTGCCCTGTTGCTTGCCGCAGGAGAAAAAGGCAAGCGCTTTTGTCTGCCCCGGGCCCGGGTGATGATTCACCAGCCCTCTGCGTTCGGTATTTCCGGCCAGGCAACGGACATAGATATCCACGCCAAGGAAATCGTCAAGCTCAAGGCTCAGCTGAACGAGATACTGTCGCGGCACACCGGCCAGCCAGTAGAGCGCATTGAGCGTGATTCGGACCGCAACTTCTTCATGTCCGCGGAAGAGGCCAGGGAGTACGGAATCGTTGACGAGGTTATTGCCAAGCGACCATGAGCAGCAAGGGGTCGAAGGTTGGGAAACGGGTCATCCGCTGCGGGTTCTGTGGTAAGACTGGTAGTGCCTCGGTGCGGCTCGTGTCTGGCCGACGTTCACGCATCTGCGAGACCTGCGCCCGGCTTGCAGTCGGGTTGTTTGACAAGTACTCCGGAGAACAGAACTCTACTCTGCGCCGTACCCTGCCGACCCCGGCTGCGATCAAGGCACACCTTGACCAGTACGTCATCGGTCAGGACCTGGCTAAGCGAGTCGTCTCCGTCGCAGTGTACAATCACTACAAGCGCATCTTCTCACGTGACCAGCGACCTGACTTAGAAAAGTCCAACATTCTACTGATCGGTCCGACTGGAGTCGGCAAGACCCTACTGGCTGAAACTCTGGCCCGGTTTCTCCACGTTCCGTTCTCAATTTCCGATGCCACGCCACTGACCGAGGCCGGATACGTCGGCGAGGACGTTGAGAACATCCTTCTGCGACTCTTGCAGGCAGCCGACATGGATGTTGCGCTGGCCGAGACCGGCATCGTGTATCTGGACGAGATTGACAAGATCGCCCGTAAGTCAGATTCGCCCTCCATCACCCGCGATGTATCAGGCGAAGGGGTGCAACAGGCCTTACTCAAAATACTGGAAGGCACCATTGCCAACGTTCCCCCTCAGGGTGGGCGCAAGCACCCCGAGCAACAATTCATCCAAGTGAACACCCGCCACATCCTGTTCATATGTGGTGGCGCCTTCATCGGGCTGGACCGGATTGTGGAGCGACGCGTGCGTTCCGGAGCCATGGGCTTCGGCCAGGATGTTATCCCGTCCGGCCGGCGCAGTACGGACGAACTTCTTACGCTGGTCGAGCCAGACGACCTGATTCAGTACGGTCTGATTCCGGAACTGGTCGGACGACTGCCGGTAATCGCCAGTCTGCAGAGTCTAGACCGACAGGCACTGATTGAAATACTTACCAAACCCCGCAATGCCCTGCTCAAACAGTACGCATACTATTTTGAGCTGGAAGGCGTAAAGCTGACGCTAACCCCGGAAGCACTGAACACTGTGGCCGACCTAGCCCTGAAGCGCAAGACCGGCGCTCGGGGATTGCGTTCGGTTCTGGAAAAGGCTATGCTGAACATCATGTTTGAACTGCCGTCTCTGCAGGATGTCGTAGAATGCATCATCACCCCTGCAGTTATCACAGAAGGCGCACCGCCCCAGTACATCCGCAGCGCTGCTGCCCGGCGTAAAGCCGAGTAGTCGCCAACTCCGACTGAATCAGTTGCCGGACAGGGTCCGCAGTCTATTCCTGCGGTTCGAACTCTTCCTTGGCCGCACCGCAGACCGGGCAGACCCAGTCGCCCGGCAGGTCTTCGAACGCCGTACCCGGTCTCACGCCGTTGTCCGGGTCGCCTGCTTCCGGGTCATACACGTATCCGCATACTGTACAGACGTACTTCTTCATTGTCTTCTTCCTCTCTGGAACTTCCTTCTCTGCTTTCTTCTTTTCTCCTAGACCGTAAGTAGGAGCGTTGCGGCCGGTCTTTCCTCCCTTTACCTCGTGGTAGTAGGCATAGGTGAGCGGTTCTCCGCTCTGCAACACCTCACTCGCCGTCACTCTGGCCACAAAGAGCAGATGACTTCCGCAGTCAACCGACTGTTTCACCTCTGCTTCCACCGATACCAGCGTATGCTCCAGAACAACTGGACAGCCGTTGGCACCGTCGCGGAAGCGCACTTTACTGAACTTATCAAATTCCTTTCCTGTGTGGAAGCCGAATATACCGATGAACGGCAGCGGGGTCTGTTTCTCCAGCACCTGAAAAGCGAACCGGCCGCTGCGTTCAATCATCTCTGTGGTCAGGTTCTTTTTGTTCAGGCTGATCGTGACGGTGCAGGGGTCAAGCGCCACCTGCACCGCGGTATTGATGATGCAACCATTGCGCCGCTCTCCTTCGCGTGCGGTCAGTACGTACAGTCCGTAGGTGAGATAGTTCAGTGCAGTGAGGTCGAGACCACTGGGGCAGTTATCCTGATTCAAGACAACCTCTCCTGCATTCTCCTACCCACCGCACGACCCAATTCCCGGCACGCCTGCAGAGCAGACTGGTTCGGAACATAATTGATCGCCACCGGCTCACCCACCAGCTCCACGCCCATTCTGGCCAGTTCTTCCCGCACCTGTTTGACCCCTTCGCCCGACCAGCCATAGGAACCAAACGCCTGACCTACCAGATTCTTGGGCTTCAGACCACGAATATAGCACAAGAGGTCGGCGACAGTGGGGAACATGTTGTTGTTGATAGTCGGGGAACCAACAAGAAATGCACCGGCTTCCAGCAATTCTGTTGCCACATCGCTGCGGGTGGAACCGTGCATACCCGCCAGCTTTACCGTGGCGCCAGTTTCTACCAGACCTTCAGCTATCGCCCGCGCCATCAGTTCGGTTGACTTCCACATGGTGTCATAAGCTATGACTGCCTTCTTCGTGGGCTTCTGCTCCGCCCATTCCCGCCACCACTCCAGGACCTCCAGCCCTTTTCTCCAGATTGGGCCGTGGTCCGGGGCAATGCAGGCGATAGGAATACCCAGCTCCTTTATCGTTGCCAGCAGCCTGGTCACCAGCGGCGAATAGGGCAGCAGTATGTTCGCATAGTACTTGGCCGCCTCGTAACGCAGAATCCAGGGGTCAACCTCGTCGGCAAATCGCTCGCTTGAAGCCAGATGCATTCCGAATCCATCCTGCGAAAACAGCACCTGGTCTTCTACCAGATAAGACACCATACTGTCCGGCCAGTGCAACATCCTGGTCTCCCAGAATCGCAGGGTAAGATTGCCCAGATTGAGACTGCTACCGTTCCCGACTGCCTCGATCTGCTGCGCCAGGTTATGCGCCGCCAGAGCTTTCACGCCCATAGCCGAAGCAAAAACCTTCTCCGGCTGCACCGCCTGGATTATCTCCGGCAGCGAACCGGAATGGTCCATCTCCGCATGATTGGAAACGATGAAGTCAATCCGCCGTGGGTCTATGACCGAAGCTGTGCGTGCCAGCAGTTCATCCGCAAAACCCCGCTTCACGGTATCAACCAGCGTTACCTTGTCTGCCAGAATCAGATAGGCGTTGTAGCTAGATCCGCGATGAGTTGTGTAGCCATGAAAATCACGCAGTCCCCAGTCTATTGCTCCGACCCAGTAAACGTGCTCCGACACCCGCACCGCACTGAAAGTATTTTCACCCATCACCTGCCCTCCGTTCGAGCTGTCCTCAACTCTCTACGCAGTCAGACCGTCCCTAGGCGCCGGCCGGAGCCTGCGCATAGAAGGCTGTCAGTTCTGGCGGCAGCACAAAGGTGCGGGTCCCGAGCTCCCGGTCCAGCATCAACAGCCCTCTTCCGTCCTGCCCCACCAGCTTGAGCTGCTGCACCACCCGCAGAGTGCTTTCCTCTTCTTCCACCTGTTCGTCCACAAACCACTGCAATATCGTCTGCGAGGCGAAATCGCTCTCCTCCTTGCTCAGACGAACCAGTTTGTGGATGTAGCTGGTAATGAACTGCTCATGCTTGTAAGCAGCCTCGAAAGCCGCTAGCGGCGAATCCCACCTGGACTGCGGCTGAGAAAGCGCGGCCAGCTTCACCGTACCGCCTCGTTCCAGAAGGTGCTTGAAGAAACGCATCGCGTGCGTCACTTCCTCCTGCGTCTGGGCACGCATCCACCGCGCCATTCCCTCCAGACCTTCGGAATCAAAATAGGCGGCCATGGCCAAATAGAGGTACGCCGACTCCAGCTCATGCTTTATCTGCTCGTTGAAGGCATCCTCAATCTTCACCGGTACCATCACAACCCCGCTTTCCAGAGCCCGTGCAGATTGCAATACTCTCTGGCTTCCACCCTTTCGCCCTTCACCCAGAACATCGCCTCAGGAGCCTGTCCGGGTGCAAGGTGAGCCCGGCACACCCTCTCGTCCACCAACAGCTCTATCCATTCAATATAGTGCTTTTCTTCCATGGGGTGGGCCACGCTTCCCACCTTCACCAAGTATCCGTCGTCTTTCTTCTCTATGACCGGGACATGCTTCTCTCTGGCCGCGTCCACCGTATTCTCTACCATAAGCTTCATCGGTTTGCCGCAGCAGACCAGCGACCCGGCTCCACCGTGCAGAACTTCTACTATATTGCCGCAAACTTCACACTTATACACTTCCAGTTTCTTAGCCATAGCACGACTCCTTTCTTTTTTTTACTTGTTGCCACCCGCCAGCCGCGGGTCCACTCCGGTGAATCCGCACTCGGGCGTGTAGCAGGTCACATTCACAAACTCGCACTTTACCCCGCAGGATGGACAGGGTTCCGGCGGCATCTCGGCCTGAAGCACATAACCGCAACCACTGCATTTCCAGTAGGGCTTGTCTTGATTCTTCTCCGACATATTGATTCTCCTCAAAACAATTGCCTGACTGCAGCCAAGACGGACTCGTAGTCAGGCTCGTTACCGGTCTGTTGAACCAGCTGAATGTAACGAACGATGCCCTGCCGGTCAACCACGAACACGGCGCGGGCAAGCAGACGAACCTCTGGTATAAGCATCCCGTACGCCAAGCCAAATGCAGCCTCGCGATGATCAGACAGAACAAGCACGCGGTCAATTCCCGCGGCTCCGCACCAGCGTTTCTGAGCAAACGGCAGGTCCATGGACACCGTGATAATCTGCACTTCTGGACCCAGTTTTGCCGCCTCAACATTGAAACGCCGGGTCTCCATATCGCAGGTGGGAGTATCAAGCGAGGGCACGCTGGAAAGCACCAGCACCTTGCCAAAGAAGGAAGACAGGGACACGGGCTTTAGGTCTTGTCCAGTCAGCACCACATCCGGAGCTTTGTCTCCAACTTGCAATGCCCTGCCGTCCAGACGCAAACGACTGGGACCAAACTGTACGCTCCGCTCTGTCATATGCTTCGTTCCTCTCACTACTTCACCAGTTTTCGCCCAGCAGCTCAAAATGCGCCTGCGGATGGGCACAGGCAGGACACACCTTGGGCGCCTCTGTGCCGGTATGCAGATAGCCGCAATTCCGACAGCGCCACACCACCGGCTGTTCCCGTTTGAATACCCGACCCTGCAACACATTCTGCCGCAGGTCGTTGTACCGTTTCTCGTGTTGCTTCTCTGCCACTGCCACCGCGCGGAAAACAGCCGCTATCTCCGGGAACCCCTCTTCATCGGCAACCTTGGCAAAACCGGGATACATCTCCGACCATTCGTAGTGCTCCCCTGCAGCGGCAGCCTGCAGATTGTCTGAAGTGGTGCCAATGACCCCGGCTGGAAAAGCCGCCTGGATTTCCACTTCGCCACCCTCCAGAAACTTGAAGAAACGCTTGGCGTGTTCCTTTTCCTGGTTGGCGGTCTCCTCAAATATGTCGGCTATCTGCATGTAGCCGTCTTTTCGGGCCTGACTGGCCCAATAGGTATAACGGTTCCGTGCCTGGGATTCACCGGCAAAAGCCGTGAGTAGATTTTTTTCGGTCTTTGTGCCTTTTAGGGTCATCGTCTGTCCTCCTTGTTGGTTCTAGGTTTTTTGCTGGCTGTTTCATAGCTAAGTGCTCACGCTACTGCTTTATATAGACTCCCATTCGACTAGAAGGATTCTTTTAGTCTTCTTTGCCTGGGCAGCTGCTTTTCTTCCTTGACTTCATTCTCACTTGGTGTAATCTTGCCCAATAAAGGAGCAAAGTCAATGTATGGTGTCCTGATTTTCATCCACCTGCTGGTCGCGGTAGTTCTAGTCCTGGTTGTTCTCGTCCAGCAGCCCCAGAAGGGAGGCATGGCATCAATTATGGGCGGCGGTGAAAGTATCTTCGGTGGCGGCGGTGCAGCTCCATTCATGGCCAAGTTGACGACCGTGCTCGCAGTCCTCTTCATGGTTACTTCAGTAAGCCTGGTGCTTGTGTCGGCACGTCGCTCGCGGCCTGCGGCCGTGCGACCGACGTCGTCTCAGCCGATGCCGTCCGAGCCTGCACCAACGACGCCGGGTGCGTCCGAGCCCGGGCCGCTCGAGCCGACCGGTGAGTAGGGGGAAAGGATGTACGCGATTGTCCGCATTTCTGGTTTTCAGTACTTGGTGAGGGAAGGCGATGTCGTCAATGTCCCGCGGCTGGACCTCGAACCCGGTTCCAGAATTGCGTTTGACGATGTCCTGTTCGTCCGTACTAAGGACCGGGCGGTTGTGGGTCGCCCCCGGGTAGAGGAGAGCAGGGTCGAGGCCGAGGTCATCGGTCACGCTCGTACAACCAAAGTGACGGCCCTAAAGTTCCGACGCCGCGAGAACTACCGGCGCAAGCTAGGCCATCGCCAATCCTTAACTAAGATACGCATCGAGAGGATTCTTTTTTCGGGATAGTCCGACATGCTCTCTGGATTGGAGGTAGCAATGCATGCTAGATTCATTGCACTGGGCCTGGTGTTCATATTCGTCGCCGTGCCGAGGGTCAGTGCCAACCTGCTTAAAAACGGTGATTTCTCGGTCTGGACAAGTCCGGCTGAGCCGGCAGATTGGGTGGTGGAGGACACTACCAAGGCAAGAATCGGTCAGAGTGTGGATACGGTGCGCTCGCCGAGCTATGCGGCCAGAATCACGCGGTTGGTCGCCGGTACGGGCAACAACAAAGGGCTGAAGCAGGTAGTACCGGTGTCAGCCGGCCATCCTTACAGATTGAGCGTCTGGTACCTGGATAATGACATCAATGCCGGTGGCGGCATTACGATCACCTGGCGTGATGCCGGTGGCGTGTACATCCGCAGTTCCAGCACAGTTTACTGCGATTCGTCGATCCGCACGTGGCAGCAGTTGTCTGTGACCGACACCGCACCGACCGGTGCGGCTACGGCCGACGTGCTGCTTCGTGTCTATGGATTCACTGGCAGTCCGCCGGGCGGGGTTGTTTACGTTGACGACGCTGGCTTTGTTGATGCTTCCGGTGTTGGCGAAGGCTTGGGCTACGTGCGGTGGCCGTCGGTCCGGCTCGCCGTCCGGCCAAACCCTTCGTGCGGCCCGACAGTCATTGAGCTGGAGCTCGCCCACGCTGGTATAGCGCAGCTCGATGTCTATGACATGACTGGTTCCTTGGCGGCGACTGCATTCCGCGGCAGGCTAGGAGCGGGAACGCATACTGTTCCCTGGAGTGGTACTGACCGCTGGGGCAGAGAGCTTCCCGGCGGTCTCTACTTTGTCGTGCTTAGCGACGACGCCGGCCGAACAACGGTATCCAAACTGGTGCTCGAACGGTAACAAGATTGTGAGCAAGCAACCTAACCCTAGAGAAATATGAAGCCTAAGGAGATGACTGCGCTTGAAGCTATCCGGAGACTCGGCAAGAAGGTCGGAACGATGACGCAGGCCGAGCTCTCAAGAGCTGTCGGGGTATCGCGCGAACGCATCCGTCAGCTCGTCCCTCGGATGAAGGTAAAACCTGGTCGTCGAGTCCGTGCGTGGCATCGGACTCTGCCCCGGCGACTGCGCAACGAGATGGCCAGGCTTCACGACAAGGGCATGTCCCTGGCGGAGATCGGTAAGAAGTTCGGAGTCAGCGACTACCACGTGCGGGAGGCTATTAGAACTGTTCGTCCGAAGCTTGAGCCAGCTGGCCGCATCCAGCGGCTGTGTCGTCTCGACTCGCTGCGCCGCCTGCTTGACCGGGGCGTGACCTTCGAGGAGGCGTGCGACAAGCTCGGCTATAGCGCGCTTCAGCGCCGGCGTTACCGTAAGCAGCTGGGTCTCCGCTGGGACGGAAGAAAGACGGTTAGCGCTCGGAAAAGGACCTAGAAGAGTCGACTGATCCGGTTTTGTACTGGGCGATACAAGAATTGAACTTGTGACCTCTGGTATGTGAGACCAGCGCTCTGACCAACTGAGCTAATCGCCCTCAATCAATTCTAGTCCGACCGGTCCTTCAAGTCAATGCCAGATGTTTCGTCGAGGAAGCGTACGCCCACGCCAGCATGCGGAAGCCGCCTCAACTCATCGGCTAGCTCATTGGCTCGTGATTCCAGACCGGTCCGGACGAATGTCCTGAGGGCCAGTTCCAGACTCGACTTCGCCTGGCCGTAGTCTTGCTGAGCGGCTGCGAGTCTTCCTAGGGCGACAAGACTCTCGGCCTCGGCCAAAGTATCCTGTTCCTGGCGGGCAAGCTCCAAAGCACGTGCCAGGTTGTGTCGTGCGAGCTCTGGGTTCCCTTGCTGCCGATTTACCTCAGCCAGAACGCGCAACGCCCACGACTCATCTGACCTATGGCCTGATTCGCGCAACAGATGCAATCCCTCCTCGATGCTTCGGATTCCAGCAGCGCTCTCGTTGCTGGCGACTAGAGCCCGTCCCAGTTCGACTAGAGCGGCCCCTCGTTCGCGGCTGAATCCGGGTGGCCAGAGTTGCGATGCCTGGCGTAATTCGGCAACTGCCCGGTCCGAGTCGTTCAGAGCGAGGAAACATAGGCCAATTTCAGTGCGGAGGCGTGCGCCGACTTCCAGGTCAGTGACGTTGAGTGAGCGGTAGTGAACTAGCAGTTTCATCGCCTCATCCGTTCGAGCCTGTTTTCTCAGAACGCGGCTAAGTTCAACTGCCGCCCATAGCTCGGTTCTTTGGTCAACAGCCTTGCGGCTAAAGCTAACCGCTTCTCTCAGGACTTCTTCCGCCTTGGTGTCCTCACGTTGCGCGAGCAAAGCTCGTCCCAGCGCAACCAGGTGTCTGGCTAGCCTGGTAGCATCACCGATTTCGCGATCAAGAGCCACTGCCTCCTCAAGCAACGCCTCAGCTTGTTCGTGTGCGCCGTGGGCCATCATCCCTTCTGCTACGCCTTCGAGTGCCTGCGCAACCAGTTGGCGATCACCGATTCCTCGGCTAAGCCTCAACGCCTGCTCAGAATGCTCCATTGCTGCGTTTACATCTCCCAAACGTTGATGGATCAACGCAATGCGCAACAGTGCACGCGCCTGACCGGCCGGGTGCCGAACGTTCCGGTACAGACGGAGTGATCGTTCAAGTACTTCCAGTGCGCGCTTCGGACTTGCCTGCAGTAGGTGAATCTCAGCGATCGCCAAAAGATGCTCGGCCTCGGCCAAACGGTCGCCGGCCTGCCGGGCAAGGTGTAGTCCGTCCTCGTGTGCTGCACGGGCCTTATCAAACTCTCCCTGCTGTACCATGATTGTGCCGATTGCGGCGTAGCGGGCCGCGGCACTGACCTTGTCCTCGTTCTCCTCCGACAAACGGAGAGACTGCCTATGTAACCTCAGCGACCGCTGCCACATGCCCATGAGGCCTGCTACCTCTGCCGCTTCGGCCAGGGCGCGGGCTTCCAGCTCCAAGTCGCCAAGAGAATCCCACAGACGACTGCTTGCCAGGAAATGAGAGTGGCTGGCTGCATACCGCCTTTCTTCACGTTCGAGTCGCCCGAGTACGAAGCAGCAGCTTGCCATGCCGGCGCGGTCTCTCAATCTGCGGCTGTGCTTGAGGGCGGATACCAGTGTGGTCCTTGCCGCTTCGACCCGGTTGCTCATCAGGAGGCAACAGGCGATTAGAAACTCAAGTGCGACGGCTTCGCTGCCCGATGCTAGCTTATGCGCCTCGGTCCATTCACACGAGGCTCTGTCCCACTGTCCGTGTGATGCATGCTCGAGACCATCACGGAAAGGTCGTGCTATCCCACGGCTGGTTGAATACGTCAGTCCGTCAAAGTACAGTACGCCGGTGCGACGCTGCATGATCCGCAATCGCCCACTTGCCTCCCGGTTCGAGTCCTTCTCAAGCCGGTACAGGCGAGCCTCGATCCAGAGCAGTTTCCACTGTCGTCTGGTCCGGACGAAAAGATACACTGCCGTGCCAGCAGCGATGGCCGCCACAAGACTGAGGGCTGCTGCAGGGATTAGTTCCATCTAACGGAGACTGCCTGTTTGTTTGCCGCGGTTGGTGAACCCGTCATTGCTACAGGCTAGACCGATGCGTCCTTCTGTCAAGGTCTGCCGGTCAGGCGATGCATCGGTATAGCTATAAAACCGGAGACCAGCGCAGCCAAACCGCATTGAATCTTGATCTGTTTCGAAGTCATGCCGAGATGTTCCCATTTCCTTCATTGGCAACAGCAGGCGTCATGGTTCGATACATTGTTGCCGGCAAATGACAGTCCTGGTCCTGTGTGCCACGCGGGTTGCCCACGACCGTGCCCCATATCTGTTTGTTCGACGTGACCGCTCCCGGCCTTAGCTCTAGGCGTATCCCCGGCTCAGTCCGGTGGAAACTCGACCTCGATGCTCTCGATTGTCAGTTCTTGACCGGATAAGACATCGGCCCCAGCGTTGCAGGAACAGATGTTGTCAAGCCGCGAGAACTCGGCCCCGCACTTGGGGCACCGCAGAATGAGCTGCGAGCGTTTGAAGGCAAGCTCGGCTCCGGCCGCAGCCGTGCCCAGCTTCATCTGGTCGAAGTAGAATCGAACGCAGTCCGGCACGACTCCGGCCTCTTCGCCGACTAGAAGGTTGATGCGCGTAATCTTTGTCGCACCAGGGTATTGTGCCGCGGCAAGAACCTGGTCCAGCAGGTATCTTGTAATGGCGTACTCGTGCATCCAGAACGGCTCACCGCTGACCGCTGATCACTGACCGCTGCCGGACTAGAGCTGCAAGCCGCACGCCATGGACTCCTCTATGAAATATCCTTAAGGAGTTCGCGGGCAATGCTGTCTTGGGGTGCGCGCTTGAGCCAGTTCTCAATCACCTGCCGCGCCTTTGCCGTATCGTTCATCTCAAGATACAGCCGATAGAGTGCCTGTACCGGCTCGGGCCGGTTCGGAGACAGCTCGGCCGCCTTGAGGAACTGTTGCTCGGCCCGCTCGAACTCTTCCTTTCCCTGGTACGCGAGGCCCCGTCGCATTGTCAGTTCTGGGTCTTCAAACCCTCGAGCTTCGATCGAATCAAGGTAGCGTAACGCATTGTCGTAGTCCGAGTTCAGCATCGCAAACACCGAAAGATGGTAGAACAGCGGAATCTTCCGCTCCGGGTCAAGATCAAACGCCAGCGCCTTGGTCATTACTTCCTGCGCCTCCCGGGTCTTGCCCTGTTTCTGATATTCGAGGGCCAGTGCGAGGTAGCTCGCCGCATAGTTAATTAGTAGTCCCCGGGTATTGTCGTCCTTTTTTACACGGGGGTCGAGCATTGAGTTCATCTTGTACACCTCGAACAGAAGTTGGCGCGTGCGCTCGACGTCAACCTGCCGGTCTCCCCGTTCCGGTACGATACGGTTCACCAGGCCCTCAAGTCTCAGATATGGTTCAACGTCCTTCAGATTGTCACTTGAGACTGTCGTTGCGAAGTAAACTGGCGTAGTTGGCCGGTATCCGGGCGCAAATACCTTCACCATGAACTCCTGGGGCGAGGAACCATAGTCGTCCGGCCACTTGAGTTTCACCCCGCCGCTTGTTGCGACGATGTCTCTTATCATGATGTCCTTGAGCAGAACGGTCCGGCCATCTTTGCCGACAAAGCCTTGGGGCAATCGATCGATCTCAGCCTCGGTAAAGGAAATCGGCGCTCCCCACCGTTTGAGTTGTCGGCAGTACCAGTTTGTATTCAGGAGCGACAAGTTCGCCACCGCCACGTTCTTCCCAAAGTTTGGGTCTAGACCGGCCACTACTGATGGCACGGTCTGCATAAACCACAGGGGAAACGTGTCGTTGTCACCGTTGGTGAATAGGACGGCGTGTTCGCCTGGGCAGGAGATAAGCATATTGTAGCCGTATTCGGCCGGTATCCAGTTATGTCGACGCGTGACCGTGTCGTAGTTTAGAAACATTGGCACAAAGCCGTACGCAGTTGTCAAGCCGGCCAGGCTGATCGCCAGGACCCTGCGGAACCGTAGCCTTTTGGCTGCCCAACGCAGGAATGCGTACGCGCCGACACCGATGAATATCGTGTAGAAGACGAACGAGAAGGCGTAGAAGTAGTCACGTTCGCGCACCTCGCGGTATTTCAAATGCGGCCGAGGATCCGAGGGCGAATACTTGAGGTTGAGATAGGTTACAAGCCCGATTGAGGCAACAAGGAAAGCAATGAATATCAGAACGAAGGATTTCTTCTCATTCTTGAATTGGTGCCACATGCCCCAGAGTCCTAGCAGTGGCGGAATCAGACCCAAGAGTGCCTGCCACTTGACGCCGAGGAATATGTCAAAGAACCGTTCGTTGCCCCACTGCCACAGGAAGTAGCGCAGGTAGAACTTGACCTGTTCGAAATACCCAACCAGGAGACTGTAGCGTGCGTTAATCTCCTGACGGTAGTCGTCCTCGGTCAGAAACATTGTCTTACGCGGGTACAGTTTCATCGGGTCGTACTGCTCGCGCCGCAGTACTGAGACAAAGTCTTTCCAGCGCGAGGGGTCAACCTCGTTTATCGCCGGCCCGGCCTTGGCTCGGATCAGCAGAAAAAACTGGACAGAACTCGCAACCAGTATCAGCCCCAGTGCCAGTGCAACATACTTGGGCCTAAGCTTGCCCTGGGTGTGCAGCCAGTAGAGGTAGCCGGCATACCCGAGTACGAGGAGAGCAACGAGTAACCTGGCGTGTACCCACATCTCGACCAGTGCGACCATCGGCGAGGCCAGGAGCAGCACCGCATTGTCCATTACGTCACCACCTGATGCGGCGTAGCCGATGACAAAAGAGAGAAACAGAAGACCCAGTCCCCAGAGAACCGAAAGGTTCCGCTCGGAACGTTCGATGATACGAATGCCGAAGTAGGCTGCGGCCAGCATCAAGGCCGCGACCACGACCTTGAGAATTACCGCTTCGGCGCCATCGCCGGTCATGGCGTTGACACTGAGAATGACAAGAAACCCGGTAAGGAACTCGAACAGTCGTAGCTGAATCACTGAGTCACGGTCAACCAGCAGAGCAAAAACTACGACGGAGAACACGACGAGCATCGGCGTAAAGTGAATCCCGGTAGACAGAAACAGCATGTATATCGCCAGCAGTATCAACCGGTTGTCCCCGGCCGTAGTCTCAACCCTGGTGCGCCAGTGCATGGCCATGTAGAGGACCGAGAGGGCGACAAAAGCGCAGGGTGCATATACCTCCGCCTCAACGCAGTTGTCCCAGAACGAATATGCGAAAGCGCACGCCAACGCCCCAAAAGCAGCCGCGACGTGCCTCAGCCAGGTGAAGCGGTCTCGGTCAGAGTACAAGGAGATGAGTTTCAGCACGATAAGGTAGATCAGCCCACAGGACAAGGCGCCAAACAGAACCGGAATGAAGTTCACCCGGAACGCCGGCTCGCGGGCAATTGGCAGTAGCGTGAACAGGCGCCCGATTGCGACGAACAGTGGGGTACCAGGTGGATGCGGAATGCCAAGGATGTAGGTGCAGGCCACGAACTCACCACAGTCCCAGAAAGAAGCTGTCGGCGCAACGCTGTACAGATATACTGCGCCGACGACAACGAGAATCAGCGCAAAAACGAAAATGCGCACACGGCGCTCAGTCATGAGCTAGGCCTCCTTTAGTAACGCTTGGGTCATATTATATCGCAGTTGCGAGGCAGTCAAATTGACGACTAGTTTCCCCCGATTGGCGAAGCTTATGCGGCCGGTCGTCTCCGAAATCACAATCGCCACGGCGTCAGTCAAAGTCGCAATGCCGAGCGCAGCTCGGTGTCTCATTCCCAAGAACCCGTCTTGATAGGTAACGTCGCTCAGCGGCAGGGTGCATCCGGCCGCAACGATGTGGTCACCGACCACAATGACTGCACCGTCGTGCAGCGGCGATGGCGGGGTGAAAATCGAGCCGATGAGGGCTGCTGACACCCGGGCGTCCAGCCTCGTTCCGGTGTCCGAGTACTCCTTCAGGCCGATGTCTCGCTCAACTACCACCAGTCCACCGACCCGGCTTTCCTTTAGTAGCATCGCCGCCTCGACCAGCTCCTCCAGCGACTCCCGAGTAGCCTCCTGCTTCAGGAGAAAGCGGAGCGGTCGGTACCGACCCACCCTGGCCAGGATGTTACGAATCTCAGGTTGAAAGATGATGACGAATGCCACGATCCACAGCGTAGTCAGCGAGTTCACGATTAGTCCGAGTGCTTTGAAGTCGAGCCATCGCGCAACAAGTGAGACCGCTACGAGGAAGAAGAGAGTGTAAAGCATCCTTATTGCTCGCGTACCCTTCAGGAATCGCAGAAAGTAGAATGCGATGAGTGCGACAATTAGAATGTCTACTAAGTCCACTGCGCGTAGCTTGATGAAGGACAGCACTAGGCCTTCCTGGTAATAGCATCTGCGACCCTCAGAGCTCGCACCGCTTCTTTCACATCGTGAACCCTGAGAATGTTTGCGCCGTTTACTGCTGCAAGCACGGTGGCCGCAAGTGTGCCTTCCAGCCGTTGCTCCGGGCCCAGTCCAGTTATTGCACCAATGAACGACTTGCGTGATGGACCAACGAGTATCGGTCGTCCAAGAGACCGGAGCTCCGAAAGCCGGCGCAGAATCTCGAGGTTGTGTTCCAGTCGCTTGCCGAACCCGATGCCCGGGTCCACGATCACCTGCTCACGCCTAACCCCGGCTTCGACTGCGCGGCCGATTGCTGCGTCAAGGCCATCAATGACCTCCTGCATCAGGTTCCGATATTTCGGTTGGCGTTGCATGGTTCTCGGCTTGCCCTGTATATGCATAACCACACATGGGACACCAGTTCTTGCCAGCACGCGGGCCATGTTTTCATCGAATGCCAGGCCCGATATATCGTTGACCATCTGCGCGCCGGCGTCGAGCGCTGCACGTGCTACCGTAGCACTTGTCGTGTCCACCGATATTGGTACACGGACCTTGCCCTGTATCCGGCGTAGCACTGGCAGGAGCCGGTTGAGCTGCTCCTTGGGCGCAACCGGTCTAGCACCCGGTCGGGTTGACTCCGCTCCGATGTCAATGAAGTCCGCGCCATCCTGCTCCATCTCCATGGCCCTGCGAAAGGCTGCGTCGGGGTCAAGGAAGCGGCCGCCGTCAAAGAACGAATCCGGTGTGACATTGAGGGTGCCCATCACAAAGGTCCTGGCTCCGAGGTCAATCTCCTTCTTGCCAAGACGGACTGCACCGAAGCATCCGCTGGCACGCTCCAGCAGCGTGCGCAGCTCTGGCACAAGCCGCGCAACACACTCCGGCTGGCTGGCCAGTCGGGCGCATAGTCCAAGAAGTTGACGCCGTGTGCCGAATAGTACGGCGTCGCTGTGGCGTACTCGGCCCGACGCGACGTCGCGGTGAACCGCACAGTCGGCACCACACGCGAGCGCAGTCTGTTTCAGGATATTGGCCCCGGCGGTCGAGAGCCGATTGACCCATAGGGCTAGCGCTTCACGTTTGGCCGCGAATATTGACCACGAGCACGGGTCCGCGCCAACCCGGGCAAGTTCAGCTTCCAAATCAAACTTGTGGTAGAGGGTCAGAATCCGCACGTGAACTTATACCCGAATGCTTGCGAATGTCAAGGATCGAGGGAAATGCGCGTGTCGAAGCTATTTGATGACCTTGGCGATGCGTTCCAATGCCCAATCCATTTCCTCTCGCGTTATTACCAATGGGGGGGCAAGTCTGATGACTGTCCCGTGAGTTTCTTTGGCGAGCACCCCTAGCTCGGCGAGCCGTTCGCAGAAGGACCGAGCCGGACCGGATTCCTGTTTGATTTCCACGCCGACCAGTAGTCCCCTGCCTCTAATTTCCTTCACGTGCGGCGAATTGAGTGTGCGCAGTTCAGTCCGCAGGTACTCGCCCATTGCGAATGAGTTCTCCGGCAGCCTTTCTTCGATGACCACGTTTAGCGCGGCAATGCCCACCGCGCAGGCTAGAGGATTGCCGCCGAAAGTGGAACCGTGGTTGCCAGGGCAGAACGCCACGTTCATCAGCTCTCTTGATCCTAGTGTGGCGGAGATCGGAAAACATCCACCACCTAGCGCCTTGCCTACGACCAGGATATCCGGCTTCGCAGCCTCATACTCGTAGCAGAACAGCTTCCCTGTTCGTCCCAACCCGGTCTGGATTTCGTCGAGTATCAGTAGCACATTGTTCCGGCAGCAGATTTCCCGTGCGCCGGCCAAGTATCCGTCTGAGGGTACATTGATGCCAGCCTCGCCCTGAATCGGTTCAACCAGGAACGCGACCGTGTTCTTCGTGATCGCACGCTTCAGCGCCTCGAGGTCATTGTAGGGAATTACTCGAAACCCGGGCGAAAACGGTCCGAATCCGTCCCGGTACAGTTTCTCAGTCGAGAATGCAATGACGCCAGTTGTCCGCCCGTGGAAATTGCCTTCGCAGACAATGATTTCCGCCTTGTCTCGTTCAACGCCCTTTATTGCATATCCCCAGCGGCGGGCCGCCTTGATTGCGGTCTCAACCGCCTCGACCCCGGTGTTGGCGAGGAGTACCTGCTCGAACCCGCAGGTCTCGGTGATAAGCTTGCAGAAAGGTCCGAACAGATCGTGATGGAACGCCCGTGAGGTCAAGCACAGCCGTTCGGTCTGGTCGCACAGCGCCTTGACTATCTTCGGGTGGCGATGTCCCTGATTCAGGGCTGAGTAGGACGACAACATGTCCAGATAGCGGCGACCTTCGACGTCTTCAACCCACACTCCCTGGGCCTTTGTTAGTACCACCGGCAGCGGTTCGTAGTTCCTGGCACTGTATGTTTCGGCCAGCATTATGTGTTCTTGAGTATGCATGACTGGTTCCTTTCCTAGCTAGGATTGTTAGTCCGGCAACTGAATTGTAGCGGCATGGCTGCAGCGGTCAATCCTTTTACTAACCAACCTTGACAGTTTGGAGGCGGCTGCTAGAATTCCGACGTTGTGTTTACCGAGGGTCACTCGCGAGCAGAGAACCAACAGAGTTCGATAATCTTGCTGCCCGCCCGTCTGCCTGTAGAAGGGGCTGATAGCCTGTGATCCCCAGCCGCAGGTCGAAAGCAGTTGGATTGTTTTCTGGCGGCCTCGACAGTATCCTTGCTACCAAGTTGATGACGGAACAGGGTATCGAGGTAATTGCGCTTCATTTTCGAGTACCGTTCCCTGCGCCGCCTCACGAGTTTTCTGACGAGCGGTTACGGCAGATTGCAGAATCAGCCGGTGCTAGTCTCGTGTCGGTTGATGTTGGCGAAGATTACCTTGACATTGTCAAGGCCCCGACGCACGGATACTCGCGGGGCATGGCGCCATGTGTGGATTGCATGCTCTACATGCTGGTGAAAGCCCGCGAACTGGCCCAGCAGACCAGGTCGGATTTCGTTTTCACCGGCGAAGTGCTGGGCCAGCGCGCTCATTGTCAGAACAAGCGTTCGCTGAAACTTCTCGGAAGGGAAGCCCGTGTCGAAGGTCGGCTGTTGCGTCCTCTTTCGGCCAAGCTGCTTGAGCCGACAATTCCGGAGCTGACCGGCATTGTCCGGCGGGAACGGCTTCTGGACCTCAAGGGTCATGGCCGACGTCGGCAGATCCGGCTCGCTTCTGAGTTCGGGATCCTTGACTATCCGATGCCGACCGGGGGCTGTCTTCTCATTGATGCAAACTTTGGTGCCCGCGTGAAGGATGCCGCTACTTTTGACCAGCTCAAGCCCGCCGACCGGCAACTCCTGAGTGTCGGACGGCACTTCCGATTGGAGAGTGGCGCCAAGGTGGTAGTCGGTCGGAACCAGGATGAGAACGAGCAGCTAGAAAAGCTCAAGCTTGCTGATGATGTTGTGTGTAAACCGGCCGAAGTAGTAGGACCGGTTGTGTTAGTGCGGGGTGGTAGGAAGACGAAGAGGGATGTTGAAGTCGCTGCGAGGTTGTGCGCGCGTTATGCCGATGCTCCGGCTGGTAAGGCGGTTGCAGTGGCGTGTGCCGGAAGAGTGATGAAAGTAAAGGCGCTTTCAACAGAAGAGGCCGACTTATGGCTGATTCAGGCGTCGAAGAAGGACAAAACATTAGAAGATGATGCTACCCGAGACGAAAGAAAAGGTGAGCCGGATCCTGGCTGAGCAGGTACGACCCGGACTTCAGGCCGACGGCGGCGATGCGGAGCTGGTTGAGGTTACCGACGACGGCGTGGTACGTTTGCGGTTGACCGGGGCTTGCGCCGGTTGTCCTTTTGCGGCGATGACGCTCGCTATCGGGGTCGAGGCTACGCTTAAGAAGAACGTGCCCGAGGTTGTCCGGGTCGAACCGGTGCCCTAGTTTGAAGAAAGCCGGACGCCCGGTCCGCCGACTGGATGGTCTGTGTTTGCTCTCGCGGAAAAGGATTCGCTCAGATCAGCGAAGTCTAGGGGCCGGGAATTCCTTCAAGAAAGTTCTGTCTGTAGGCCAGACTGTAGGGGAGGAGATATCTGCTCGTCGTGTAGAATCCGACCCGTCGCGGCCGACGTGCCAACCGGCTAAGAATTGAGCCCATTGTGTAGAATCGATGCTTGACCCAGGCCGGGTCAGACTTGGTCAGTCCGGGTCGGTACGACACCTGGACGCGCTGCCAGTGACCATTCTCGTCCATTCGGGCAAAACAGGGTTCGATGAAGTCAAGGTCCATGCGTTTGAGGGCGAGAGCGATCCTTTCGTAGTCACGCGGTTTGGAACCTAGTTCTATAAAGACTCTGGCACCGACCAGCATCCGGCGCGACTGGAGGAGTTTGACCCGGCGGTATAGGTGGCGCAGCACCCGGTATTCGGTCACCGCTCGGCCCAGGCGGCCGAGTAGGAAAGTCTCGTTGAGAAAAACGGTCTTGGTGCCAGCTTTGCCCAAGAGCCGAATAAGTTGAGGGTAGCGAAACAGGGCATCGCTGGCGTTGACAGTCCAGTGGCGCCGGTAGTTCCAAAGCGCGGTGAACACTTCAGAGTAATAACCCGGGTCCGACGCAACGTCGTCATCCATGAGCTGAACATGCTTGCCGGGGAGGTCCAGGAGTTCGCCGACGATTTCGTCCAAGTCCCGCGTGAGACGGGCAGTACCGTAGTAAAGACGTTCAGGGCAGAATCGGTGCACGGGGTCGGGACAAGAGCATCCCCGCACAAAGTTCATTATCCGATGCTCGGCGTTCATTTCGCGGTTGAGGACTAGGTCAAGCCGAGCGGGCGCGTGCCGCGGCTGAGTCGAGGCACGGTACACCGGCTTCAGACGTCGCTTGGTAGCGTCCTCTCTGATCAGCGTCCAGACGTTGATTATGTCACCGACGACCCGGCGCTCGGCCCAATCTGGGGCTCTGGGGTCAAGTGCGGTAACGAGCGGACCGAAGAAAAGAAACGGAACACCAGATTGGTTCAGGGCCAGCCATATCTCGCGTGCGGAGGCATCGTGTCCAAAATCAGCACGTACCAGACACAGGTCCACGTCCGTGTCCCATTTCAGTGGTTCAACTCGTTGGTCCTGGTAGTGGAACTCGTCGGTCTGGGTGACGAGTCCGGCAAGCCGACATACTTCCGGGTCTGGCCACAGAAACAACCGAGCACCGCGAGCTGGAAGGCCTGGAATGAAGCGTTGCTCATTCCAAGCAAGAGCCAGACAGAGGATTTTCACTTCCGGATGAGCCGGAGAATGTCGTTGAAAAGTGTGAAGAGAACGAGTGTACCGATCAGGAGCCAGCCGATGTTGCTGGCCCAGGTGAGCTCTCGGTCAGTGAGGCGGCGGCGGCGGATTGCGACAATGCAGTCGAGAAGGATTCGGCCACCATCGAGTATGGGAACGGGTAGCATGTTGACGACAAAAAGGTTCACAGAGAGCAATGCCCAAAGACTCAAGAAGAGATGTGGACCCCAATCAACGGCGCCATAGGTAATCTGGGCAACAGCAACTGGGCCGCCGATGCCCTCGCGAGCTTCGCGGTCACCGGTTACGGCACGAGCGACGATTCTAAAGATGGTGAGCATGACCGAGCCGGTCCGCGTAGCAGCCGCAGCGACTAGCGCAAGTGGGCCGAGTCGGCTGGCGTGACGGAGATGCAGCAATCCGAGGCGCTCGCGGGAGAACTGGTCTGGTCTTGACCGTGGTTTGACCCAGGCCGACATTTGCTGGCCGTTGTGTGTCCAGACGACCTCGATTGAATCAACGCCATCAAGTTCTGCGTCCACCTCTAGGTAGTCCTGCCAGCGCACTATCGGCCGGCCACCTACTGTGATGAGGGAATCGCCGGGTTTGATGCCTGCATTTGCCGCCGGACTTCGATGCCGGACGGAACCGACGCGCGCACCGGTAAACTGGGCTAGTACCCAGGACTCGTCTACTCGGACTCCGATTCTCGGTGGCGCGCCCGGCAGCGCCGTGTCAGGTCTTGTTTGGATTGCGGCTGTGTGGTGTCGTCCGCGGCTGCGCCATTCCACTACTACAGTTCTGGGCTCACCACTGGTGATCCTTCTCTGAAACTCCTGCCACGTGGTGACCGGTTCGCCATCGAGTGCAATTAGGGTATCGCCCTGCGTGAGCCCGGCTTCTTCAGCCGGGCTTCCAGGAGCAACAGCGCCGACAACTGGCGGCATCTCTGAGGTTGAGTACGATACTGGAACAGGGTACTCGATCATAGTTGTATCGCCGTTCCGTTCGACGGTCAGGCTGACTGTCCTGCCGGCGTTGTTTGCAAGGTGCGTCTCCAGGTCGGCAAAGTCCGTTACTGACTGGCCGGCGACGGCACGAACAATATCTCCGGTCCTTAGCCCGACCGCAGCGGCAAGGGAACCATCCGGAGCGTAGATGGTCGCTGGGGTATAGTCCTGACCGAAGATTCCAAGCACTACGGTGAAGAGGACAAATCCGAGCAGAAGGTTCGACAAGGGTCCCGCAGCGATAACTGCTACCCTGATACCGAGCGGCTTGTCCATGTATCCGGGTTTGCCTAGCAGAGCAGGACTTTCGGGCCCCGGGCCCGCGCGTTCTTCCTCACCGGCCATCTTGATGAACCCCCCGAGTGGGATGGCGGAGAGTCGGTACTCGGTTTCACCAAACCTCCTGCGGATTAGAACCGGTCCGAATCCGACCGAGAATACCTCAACCGGGATATGCGAAAGCTTGGCGACGGCGAGATGACCGAACTCGTGGATGATGATGAGCACGCTGACCAGCAGCACGACGAGAACAACTGAGGAGAGCATCACTGACGACTGTCCCGGACCGCTTTACGGTTCTCCGCGTGCGGCGGACAGCCGCCTGGTGCCGGACACGAACGCACGAGACAGTGCGCGTAGGTCGTCGCCTTCTGCTCCAGGCGGAGGAGAACCCTGACCGACCTGCGGCCGACATTCTTCTTCGCAACGCCGAGAGCGAGCATTGTGCGCGAGATTATGCGCGGAATCGCGCCCAATGCAATCCGGCCCTGAAGAAAGGCCTGAACCGCCACCTGATTTGCAGCGTTGAGAACGCAGGTCGCGGCCGGGCCCAGTCTCAGCGCCGACCGGGCCAGCCGGTAGCATGGGAAGCGGCGTTCCTCAACCGCCGCGAATTCGAGTCGTCCAACTCGGGAAAGGTTCAGTGGCCGGATAACCGAGTCCAGTCGTTCGGGATAGGTGAGACAGTACTGAATGGGCAGCCGCATATCAGGGTTTGCGAGCTGGGCGAGGAGTGACCCGTCCTGGAATTCGATTAGGGCGTGCACAATAGACTGAGGATGGATTACAGCCTCGACTTGCTCCGGCCGCAGCTCGAAGAGCCTTACAGCCTCGATTGCTTCTAGTCCCTTGTTCATGAGTGTGGCTGAGTCAACGGTAACCTTGCGGCCCATGCGCCATGTTGGATGGGCGAGCACTTGGCTGGCGGCAGCCCGTTCTGGCGGGCCGGTCCGCCTAAAAGGGCCACCGGAGGCAGTGAGTATGACTTTGCGTACACTTTCCCTCGACCGGTGCTCAAGACACTGATGAAGTCCGGCAAGCTCGGAATCAATCGGCAGTAGCTGGGCACCGTACCGGTGTGCAGTTTCTGTCACCTCAGAGCCGAAGCTGACAAGGATTTCCTTGGTTGCAAGACATACATGCTTGCCGCGTTCCAGGGCAGCCATGACCGGCAGAACGCCCGCAGTCCCGGACATGGCCATAACTACGATGTCAGTCCTGGCCGAGGTAGCGGCATCGAGCATCGGTCCAAGTCCCGATTCAACTCGGAAGCCGGGGCCGAGCAGTTGTCGGGTTCTGACGCAGGCCTCTTGGTCAGATAGAACGACCATACTGGGCAGAAAACGACGCGCCTGCGCAGCGATGATGCGGGATGAACTATGGGCGACAAGGACCGACACCTCGAAACGCGTTGAAAGATGTCCTATTACGTCTAGGGTTGCCTTTCCGATTGAACCGGTCGAGCCGAACACTGCAATCCGGCGCCGTCTCACAAGAGTCTCCGAGCGAGGGCAAGGTCAGCCCTTGATGTTATCTTGAAGTTGGTCAGCGGACCAGGAATCACCAGTGGCCGGTACCCCAGCGATTCGACCAGAGCGCAGTCATCCGGTGCGTCGGTGCCTCGGGAGTTTGCGTGGGCGCGGCGAAGCAATTCAAGCCGGAAGAACTGCGGTGTCTGAACCGCGTAGAGTCCTCGTCGGGCGACTGTTTCCGTGATGCGGCCTCTGAACACGCGTTTGACCGCGTCGGACAATGGATAGCCGTAGGTTACTGCACCACGACGGATACATTTGGCTAGTCCCTGGTCAAGCATCTGTGCGTTGACAAAGGGCCTAGCCGCGTCGTGTACGGCGACCAGTCCGTGTGCTGGCAGGGAGGCAAGTCCGTTGCGTACAGAGGCAGAGCGCGTCCTGCCACCGGGAGCGATGGCCAAGACCTTGCCGAATCCCGACCGTTGGACGAGCGTGTGGACAAACGGTATCTTCGGCCGATTTGTAACTACGACAACGCCGACGACACTCTTTGATTGTTCGAATGCGTTTAGGGACCAGCTTAGAAGCGGCCGACCGCCGAGGAGTGCGAACTGCTTCAGGCCACCAAATCTGGTTCCTCGGCCCGCGGCCACGACAAGCCCGAAGCACTCTCCGGCTGCCGACTGCATGCACCGATACACAATCCGCTATCTGCTATCCGGTTGCTGACCCACTCGGCTTCGGAAGTAATTCATTCTCATCGCTTCTCGGACGAGCGCCATTGTGGTCTGACCTTCGGCCCGGGCCCGGGCCGAGCCGGCAGACAGAATGTCGAGGACAAGGTCGGGGTTTCTCTCATATTCAGACCGGCGTTGGCGAATCGGCTCGAGGAAACGATTGAGCACGTCCGCAAGGAGCTTCTTGCAAGGTACGCAGCCGATCGTTCCGGCTCGACATTGTTCCTCGATTTCCGTGCTACGTGGGGTGTCATCATGCAGGCTGTGTTCGGAGTCCTGATTGAAAGCTCGGTGGTAAGCGAACACCGCACAGACCTCGGGGTGTCCTTTGTCGGTCGGGTGAATCCGGGCCGGGTCGGTGACAGCAATTGACACCTTGCGCCGAATCTCCTCCGGTGAATCGGAGAGATAGATGGCGTTACCTAGCGACTTGGACATCTTAGTGTTGCCATCAAGGCCGACGAGCCGAGGTACGTGGCTGACCCTAGCTTCCGGCTCGATCAACACAGGAGCGTAGGTGGCGTTGAACTTCCGGACTAGTTTACGCGTCATCTCGATGTGGGGGAGCTGATCTGAGCCAACGGGTACAAGCTGGGCACGGCAGAATGTGATGTCCGCGGCCTGACTGACCGGGTATCCGAGGAATCCATAAGGCATGGATTCGCCGAAGTTGTACTGAGCGGCCTCAGTCTTGATAGTCGGATTGTGGGAGAGCTGTTGCACGCTTACCAGGTTCGAATAGATGACGGTTAACTCAGCAATCTCCGGCACGAGCGATTGGACAAACAGCGTAGCGTGTGACGGGTTCAGACCGCAGGCCAGGTTGTCTATTGCGACGTTGAGGACGTCCTCTCTCAGTCGTTCGGGTCGATCGAAATTGGTCGTCAGCGCCTGTAGGTCGGCGATGATGATGAAGGTATCATATTCGTATTGAAGGCTGACTCGGTTTGCGACGGAACCAACGTAGTGGCCGAGGTGCAATGGGCCAGTCGGTCGGTCGCCGGTAAGGATTCTCTTCTTTGCCACGAGATGGGATTATACCGGTGCGTCCCGGGTGGTCAACAGCGCTATTCTCGCTTGCGAACCGACAGGGAGTGACGGATACAGGCTGATCGTGGCTGGCAGGATACGAGGATTGGCTTCACCTGCCCTATGCTGTCATTCAGAGCGGCGGCGGAAGGCCGGAGCGAAGAATCTCGCCTGAGGGGCCCTTCGACTCGCTTCAGTCGCTCAGGGTGACGCAATGGTCTGTGGCGGTTCTTGGGCTCTCCTCGGGGACATTCTACCCAGGAAGGAGACGATTTCGTCAGGAGGGTCTTGGGCTCTTTCGGGATCGAGAACGGGCTACCTAAGGTATTCTCTTTATCCAAGGGATGAGACGCAATGGTAGCCGCAGAAAGGCCATGGCTGCCAAGGACTCTTTCATCTCTGCCGATGAGTACACATATCTTGTCGTAGCCGGTGCTTGACTCGCCAGGAGGGATAGTTATCATTGCTTGCCCGGCGGACGTAGAATCGGTCCGCGATCGCCGAAGGCCCGCGCGGTCTCGAGGGCAAGAAGGCCTGCAGAACAGGTATTGTGAGGAGGAGCAGTAATGCGTAAGCTAGTCGTCCTCTTATTGGCAGTCGCCTTAGGCCTGGGTCTGGCCGGTACCGAGCAGTGGATTGGGCCGTCTCCCTGTGTCCACTACAACATTCCCAACCCTGAGCCGGGAATATTTCCTCAGGTCCCGGAGCTCTTCATGCCGGCGGTTGATACTTTCAAGTACGATGACGGCACACCGGCTTCGGCCTGGGCTTGGCAGAAGGGTGGCAACGGGTGGGGCATGAAGTTCATTAGTCCGTCAGACAACGTCACGCTGGCTGGTGCGTTGATTCACTTCTACTCCGGCTGGCCCACGCCGGGCGGTACCAAGGCACTGGTCAAAGTTTTCGCTGACGACGGCCCGGGAGGTTCGCCTGGAACTCAAATCTGGGCATCAAGCGAGCTGACGATTGTGCGTGGCCAGTGGAACTACGTGCCGATTGGCAGCCCGGTCGTGGGCTCGAACTTCTATATCTTCTACGTTCAGGTTGACTCGTATCCGATATGTCCCGGGCTCTCGATTGACGCTTTCAACAACGCGGCCTCACACCGCAAGTGGACCTATTCCTCAACCGACGGGTTTGCCGAGGATGCACGACGTGGGGAGTGGCTGATAAGGGCGGTGCTCGACTGGAGTCCACAGAACGTGAATGCGACCGCAATGTACTTTGCTTCAAATATGCCGCCAGACACGGTTCCGGGCATTAACTTCTACATCCGGACAATGATAAAGAACCTGGGCAACAATCCGTTGCCGGTTGGAACGCCGGTCCGGGTGCGTATTGCAGGGCCGCAGGGCTATACCTATGAGGATACGGTGAACACCACCACAGTCCTGAACCGGGGTCAGACTGCGCAGATGAATTTCACCCCGGCCTGGGTCATCCCGCAGACCTCTGGGAACTACCGTATCACATCGTGGGTTGAGGCCGCAGGCGAGCAGTGGCCAGCGGATGATACCATCACTTACGACCTGAGTGTTGCCAGGTGGATTGAGTACGCGAACTTCAACCGCCTAACATGGCTGACTTGGGGCGGCAGGGAGCGGGCGACCAAGTTCAATCCTGCGACTTTCGGCCTGACATACCCGGTAGGTCTCTTCCGGATGCGACACCAGTTCTATCTCCATCCATCCTACCCGTGGCCTGATTCCAGTTTCACGGTCAAGGTCTATGCGGGTGACGGCTCGACGCTCTTGTACGAGTCCGACACGGTTGAGGCAGCACCTGGTACACCTGGTCCGATTGTTGCGGTTGACTTCGACTCGACCCTTATATTCAACTCGGGCGAGTTCTACATTTCGGTCCGGCCGGTTCATACCGGTGGTCACCCGTCCTCGTGCGCAGATGATACCTCCAATGGCCGGAGTTTCTATGGTCAACCCGGTGCTTGGACCGCCTGGACGATGGGTGAGTATTTTACCTCGGCTTCGTGCCAGGGCGGAGTTGGTGTCGCCGAGGGCGTCTCACCAGTGCATGAGCCAACGCTCAGGATCACGAACTACCCGAATCCGGTGTGTGGGGTTGCAACCATCAAGTGGCAGGTGCCGAGGTTCCAGGCGGTAAGCGTCAATCTGTATGACGCGACCGGCCGTCTGGTGCGTAACCTGTACAGTACACCAAGAGGACTACTTGGTACGGTGACGCTGGATGCGAAGCAGTTTGCCTCTGGTATCTACCTTGTGCGGCTTGAGACCGAGGATGCGGCGGTAACTCACAAACTGATACTGGAGCACTAAACAGGGTCTGCAAATTCCTTCAGGCGGGGCGCGAAATGCGCCCCGCCTGGCTGTCGGATGGTATCCTACATCCCGGCTTTGTCTGCCTCGTGGGTTTGCGGGGCGCGCTCAGCCTCAGCTTGGAGCCGGAACAGTTCCTCGTCCGAAAGACCGAAATAGTGCCCGACTTCGTGAATAACTACCTTGCGGACCAGACTCCTGACATCGGCTTCAGTTTGGCACTGGCGTTCAATTGGAACCTGGAAAATGAGAATCCGGTCCGGCACAACATTGCCATACCAGGGTCCGCGGCGCCTGTACGGAATACCCTGATACACGCCGAGAAGCTGCATCGGGTGTCGGCCAAGACTTCGGGCCAGGTCAGGTGACGCCTGCGGCATGATGTCGATCTGAACATTCTCAATCCGCTTTCTAAAGTAATCCGGAATGCTGGCTACGGCCTGTTCCACAAGCTCGGCAAACCGTTCAGTCTTCAAGGTCGAATACCCGATGGCCAGTAGTTAATGGTGGAAAAGTGGGTGGGCTGGACGATGATGCGCAAGATTGGGTCTTGCGAGCTGGCCCTTGGTCGGTCATCGGGACTTGGGACCCGTCATCCAGGCCTCGGGCCGAATATGGCTGTGCCGATCCGAATGATGGTCGCGCCTTCTTCTATTCCCTGTTCAAAGTCCGAAGACATACCCATCGAGAGATGAGGCAATGGTATCGAGAAACGCTGGCGCATCTCATCGCGCAGACGACGCAGCAGTTGAAAGCAGGGGCGGGATGCCTCGGGGTCCTCGATTGCCCAGCCCGGGCCGATGGTCATCAGCCCGGCCAGTTCGAGCCGTCCGAGTCTTGTCACTTCCTGCACCAGACCGTCAAGCTCGTCAGGCCGAACACCGAACTTGGTTGGCTCATTTGAAGTATTCACCTCAATGAATATACTGACATGTCTATTCTGCTGCTCGCAGCGGCGATTAAGTTCGTAGGCAAGGTGAGCTGAGTCCACGCTTTGGATGACGGAGAACAACTCCAGAGCCTTTCTCACCTTGTTTGTCTGCAGATGACCGATAAGGTGCCAATTTGCCGAAAGGCGTACCAGTGGCTTTTTCGCGGCTGCCTCCTGAACTCGGTTCTCGCCAATGTCAGTGACACCGGCCTGGATTGCTTCGGTTACCTCGTCTGCGGTGCGTGTCTTGGCCACTGCGACCAAAGTGACGTCCCTGCGGTTGCGTGCCGCCCGGTTGCAGGCTGCTCTGATACGCTGTTCCAGCAGACGTAGGTTCTCAGCCACGCTCATGTTCAGAGTATAGATTCCGTACATTCAGAATCAAGCATGCTGTCGAACTCGATGTGAGACGCGATGCAGAGAACCGCTAGGTCTTGGTAGTTCCAGTCCGGCACCAGTCAGAAGGTCGGTAGCAGATGAGTTCTTGAATCAGCGGCGGGCGGCCCCTCCTTGGCCGCCCGCCTTACAGGTTCCGAGAAGCTAGGCTCTGGGTGGTTCAGGAATGAAGCCTTCTTTCATCATCCACTGGGTCAGCTCGCGGGCCTGCTTGATTGTGGTCGTTGCCTTCTCCATCAGTTCATCACGAGTCAGCTTGATGCGTGCCACGCCCTGTTCGATTGCCTTCATTCCGACCGCCACCGCTTCACGCGGGAATACCTCCCAATCGTCCATCGTCGGTACGAGATAGTCCTCGCGCAGACCGCGGTCCTCGGCCACCTTAGCAAGTTCGAGCGCAGCGGCGATACACATTTCGTCGGTGATGGTACGGGCGTTCACATCCAGCGCACCACGGAAGATACCGGGAAATCCGAGGGAATTGTTTACCTGGTTTGGGAAGTCTGAGCGACCGGTCGCAACCACCCGTGCTCCAGCTTCGATCGCCTCCCACGGCCAGATTTCTGGAATCGGGTTGGCGCAGACGAACACGATTGCATCTTTGGCCATGGACTTTATCCATTCTGGTTTTACCACGCCGGGGCCGGGTGTGGAAAGTGCTATAAGTACGTCTGCATCTTTCATGGCATCGGCAATGGTACCTCGCACGTCCCATTTGTTGGAAATCTGGCACATATGCCACTTTTCCTTGAATTCGGTCTGAAGCTCGGTACGCCCCTTGTGCAGCGTGCCTTTTGAGTCGCACATAATGATATTTCCCGGATTGACGCCGCCTTTGATGCACACGCGCGATATGGCAATGTTCGAAGCTCCGGCTCCAAGCATTGCTACCTTCACCTTGCCGATGTCCTTGCCGACGAACTTCAAGGCGTTCACGAGTCCGGCATAGGTGACCGCGGCTGTGCCCTGCTGGTCGTCGTGCCAGACAGGCACGTTCATCTCCGCTCGGAGCGTGTCCAGGATGCGGAAGCATTTGGGTTGGGCGATGTCCTCGAGATTGAAGCCGCCGAACGATGGTTCCAGGAGCTTAGCAGTACGGATGAATTCGTCTGAGTCCTTGGTACGTAGCGCAATCGGCACCGCGTCAACGCCGCCGAGGTACTTGAAGAGCAGTGCCTTGCCTTCCATTACCGGCATTGAGGCCTCAGGCCCGATGTCGCCCAGACCAAGTACCCGCGTGCCATCGGTCAGTACGCAGATTGTGTTGGCTCGGTTGGTATGCTGGAAAGACATCTCGGGATGTGCATAGATGTCCTTGCAGGGTGCGGCAACGCCCGGTGTATACCAGATGGCGAAGTCGTCAAAGTTACGGATACAGCACTTGGGTACGGTCTGGTACTTGCCCCGGTAGAACGGGTGCAACTTCATCGCGTCCTCTGATGGTTTCTTGGCTCTGGCAACAAGTTGGTCTATTTCAGACTGGGACAACCTTTTCACGTCAGTTCCTTTCTATTTGCTGTTTCTCTTTGTTGGAGCCCGAAGCAAGAAGCTCGCGACCGCGGCCGCGGCACACAGTACTCCGGTGAGAATGAATGCAAAATTGTAGTTGCCGGTCAGTTCCTTGACCCGCGGGGCAAAGATGTTTGACAGAAGTCCGCCGACGCCGTACGCCGTGAAGATGAGGCCGTAGTTGACTCCGGCATACTTTGTGCCGTAGTAATCGGCATTGACCGCCGGGTAGATGGCAAGGTATCCGCCAAAGGTTGCGCCGACCAGTGCGATGGCGAACCAGAATACCACCGGCGCGACCGGAATGAGAAAGTAGCCGAACACCGCAACCGCATTAATGAGGTACATCAAGAACAGGGTTCGGGAGCGTCCGATGGAGTCGGAGATGCGGCCCCAGAAGATGCGACCCAGGGTGTTGAAGATGGCAAGAACCGACACCCCGATGGCCGCAACCGATTTGTCGAACCTGGCCAGCTCTTGGGCGATTGGCGAGGTCTGGCCAATCATCATCAGACCCGCGGCGCAGCCAGCGAAGTACATCAGCCAGATGGCCCAGAACTGCCAGGTAGAAAGCATCTGTCCTGATGTGAAGTCTGCGTGTGCCGCCTGCCCAGGTCTTGGGGCGGGTGGGTTCCAGCCGGCTGGCCGGTAGCCTGGCTCCGGGTTGCGCAGAAGCAGACCGCCGAGCACCACAAGGACCAGATATGCGAGTCCGAGCCACCGGAAGGTAGGAAACACACCCAGACGCGGTAGGTCGAATAGGCTGGCTCCAAGAAGGTTGTAGGGCGTACCGGCGATGAGTCCAGCAGCTAGGGGCGCGACGAAGAACGCACCGGCTCCGAACCCGGCAACCGAAAGCCCGGTAATCAGCCCACGCTTGTCCGGAAACCACTTGACACCTGCGGCGATAGGACAGACGTAGGCAAAGCCGATGCCGATGCCGGAGACGATACCGTACCCGGCCACCAGCATGCTGATACCGCGGGCGAGGCTTGCCAGAATCATCCCTGCCGCAAGGAGAATTCCGCCGATAATCGCTACGACCTTGGGTCCGAACCGGTCTTGAAGCCGGCCGCCGGCAACGGTCGCCAGAGCGAAGAAGATGAGTACGACCGAGAAGGGAAGTGATGCCTGGGTAGGTGAAATGTTCAGTTCGGCTTCAAGGGGTTTGCGGAACACGCTCCACGCATAGATGGCGCCAAGAC
This sequence comes from candidate division WOR-3 bacterium, assembly GCA_039801365.1. Classification (NCBI taxonomy): domain Bacteria; kingdom Pseudomonadati; phylum Caldifarciminota; species Caldifarciminota bacterium. Next base: position 4,473 of record JBDRUN010000006.1, on the reverse strand, counting down.
AGACTTGAACAAGTATGGCGCCGACAACAATCAACCAACGGTTGTAGGTTCTAGGTTCACCCATCGTCAGTTACCTCCTCAAAAATGCATCCGCGGTTCGTTGAAGACACCAGGAACGCGTAGCGCTGCGTGCCTGCTGTCTCTTCAGCCGAGAGCCGCCGGCCGTATGCTTTAGCTCCTACTCGTCTAAGGTCGAGATGTCGCCGACTTCTTTGCCCAAGGCTTCGGCCTTAAGCAGCCGGCGCATTATCTTGCCGGAACGAGTCTTGGGCAGCTTGTCCCGGAACTCAATTGAGTCCGGTTTGGCAATGGCGCCGATTTCTTTGCCAACCCAGTCAATCAGCTCCTTCTTGAGTGCCTCTGTTTTCTCGAAGCCCACTTTGAGGGTGACATAAGCCTTGGGGACATCGCCCTTGACTTCATGCGGTACACCGATGACCGCGGCCTCAGCAACCGCGGGATGCGCAACCAGGGCAGATTCGACTTCGGCGGTGCCGAGCCGGTGTCCGGCGACGTTCAACACTTCGTCGGCCCGGCCCCGGAACCAGAAGTAACCATCCTCGTCCTTGGTGCATGAGTCACCAGTCAGGTAAACACCAGGGAAGCGTGACCAGTATGCCTGCTTGTAACGCTCAGGGTCCTTGTACAGGGTGCGCAGCATCGCAGGCCACGGCCTTAGTAGTACTGCGAAACCGTTCTCGTTCGGTCTCACCGGCTTGCCGTTTTGGTCGAATACGTCGGCAAGGATGCCGGGTAGAGGTTTGGTAGCTGAACCGGGCTTCAAAGGTGTTATCGGCAGTGGCGAGATCATGAATGTGCCGGTCTCGGTTTGCCACCAAGTGTCCATAATCTGCAGCTTACCGCCGCCGATGTGTTCCCGGTACCATCGCCAGGCCTCGGGGTTGATGGGTTCACCAACCGAACCCAGAAGTCGGAGCGAAGTCAGATTGTGCTTTCTTGGGAACTCCTCACCGAAGCGCATGAACATCCGGATTGCGGTAGGCGAAGTGTAGAGAATCGTCACCTTCTCGCGTTCGATGATGGACCACCAGCGGTCCGGAGCCGGAAAATCGGGTGCGCCTTCGTACAGAACTGACGTCGCACCATTCATCAGGGGTGCATAAACAATGTAGGAGTGACCGGTGACCCAGCCGATGTCCGCCGCGCACCAGTAGATATCAGCTGGCTTGATATCAAAGACAAATTTCAGCGTTGAGTAGGTACCGACCGCATATCCTCCATGAACGTGGACGATGCCCTTGGGCTTACCCGTAGTTCCGGATGTGTACAGAGTGTACAGCATATCCTCTGCGTCCAGTTGTTCGGGCAGGCATTCGTCAGATTCGTGGGCGGTGATCTCGTGCCACCAAAGGTCACGTCCCGGCTTCATCTGGACTTCGTTGCCCGCCCGCTTGAACACAATACAATGCTGGATTGAGGGACACTCAGCCAAGGCTGGGTCGGCATTGGCTTTGAGCGTGACCAACTTGCCACGTCGGTACCCACCGTCGGCGGTAATGAGCACCTTAGCTTCGGCGTCCTGGATGCGGTCGCGCAGCGAGCCAGCCGAAAAACCGGAGAACACCACAGAGTGAACTGCGCCGATTCGAGCGCAAGCAAGCATTGCGATTGGTAGCTGTGGAATCATCGGCATGAAGATGGTGATTCGGTCGCCCTTCCTGATGCCGAGCTTCTTCAGCGCGTTAGCCAGCTTGTTCACCTCCCGGTACAATTGAGCATAGGTCCAACGTTCAACCTTCTGGTCAAGAGGCTCAGGTTCGTATATGTAGGCGACCTTGTCCTTGGCCTTGGTCTTCATATGCCGGTCTAGGCAGTTTACGGTGATGTTGAACTTGCCGCCGATGAACCACCTGAAGAAAGGAGCATTTGAGTCGTCCAGAACCCTGTCCCAAGGCTTGAACCACTCCAGTTCCTTGGCCACCTCGGCCCAGTACCATTCCTGATTCTCGGCCCGCTTGAGCAGGTCATCGTAGTCCTTGATGCCGTGCTTCTTCATGAAGGCCATTACGTTTGAGTTCTCCACCAGCTCCTTGGGCGGGTGGAACAGCTCAGTCTGCGCCATAACGGTTTCCTCCTTATGTATCGGCCACGTGCGTCTGCAGCGTGGTTATGTATTCGGTTACGGCCTAGCTTGCCCGGCTATTGCAGGGATAACCGGAGCGTCAGTATATTGGGAGCGTCCATGGTGTCAAGCGGCGAAGTGGGAATGAAACTGGCGCATTCTACCCTCCTTGACGGAACTGCCGGTCGTTCTATACTCGCTCGGCGATGTTCAACGTCATCATCACAGGCATTACAAGTTTTCTGACCGACCTCTCGACCGAGATGGTTTACCCTCTCATTCCTTTGTTTCTCACAACCCTGACCGGCAGTCCGTGGTCCGCACTCGGACTCATTGAGGGATTCAGTGAGAGCACCGCGTCGTTGCTCAAGGTGTTCTCCGGTCAGGTGTCAGACCGGGCAGGTCGGCGCAAGCCGCTGGCGATTCTTGGATATGCCGGTTCGACCTTAGGCAAGGTTCTGTTCTATCTAGCTCAGGGCTGGGGCATGGTGTTTGCCGGTCGTCTAGCTGACCGAGTCGGAAAGGGAATCCGCACTGCTCCGCGTGATGCAATCATTGCCGACTCAACCCGGGCGGGTCAACGCGGTGCCGCGTTCGGTCTGCACCGTGCCATGGACACCATCGGTGCGGCTGCCGGTGTTGCTGTTGCCATCTTGCTCGTATCACGTTTCCCGCTCGTCCCGCAACGAGCCGATTTTCTGCCGGTATTTCTTCTTGCTTTGGTACCGCAAGCGCTCGGCGTAGCAGTGCTTTTCCTGGTGCGTGAGACCCGGAGCGGTCCGACCGGCACCCGATCAGTACGACTAAGCTTTCGCGATCTTCCAGTCCGGCTGCGCTGGTTCTTCCTTGTGGTGGGGCTATTTGCGCTTGGTAACTCATCAAATCAATTCCTGATTCTGCGCACGAAGACAGTCGGCTACACAATCGTCAACACCCTAGCGGTCTATCTCCTCTACAACATCGTTTACGGGTTGCTTTCCTGGCCTGCAGGTAGAATTGCTGATGCGATTGGACGCAAACGGCTTCTTGTCGCAGGCTACGCTGTGTACGGACTCGTGTACGTCGGGTTCGCCGTGCTTGGCCCGGGCAACTATGCGTGGCTGCCTTGGCTACTTTTCGGTCTGTACGGAGTGTATAGCGCCCTGACCGAAGGTCTGGAAAAAGCGTTTGTCGCCGATATTGCGCCTCAAGCTCAACGCGCTACCTTCATTGGCCTTCACTCTACTTTGGTTGGTATCGGACTTCTGCCTGCGTCTCTTGCTGCCGGCCTTCTCTGGGGTCTCTGGGGGCCGCGAGCGCCCTTCTGGTTCGGCGGGGTCCTGGGCTTGGCGGCCGCACTGGGTCTGGCATTGGTGCTTTGAAGCATTGGGGCGCCCGAAGGCGCCCCAATGAAGTTCGGTTCCAGGTCAATCGAGCAGTAGCACCTTGGCTACCGACTCGCGCTCCGGTGTCCTGACTTTCAGGAAGTAGATTCCTGGTGCGAGACTCCTCGGCTGCCAGAAGTAACGGCTGCTTCCCTTATCGGCGTCAAACAGGACTCGCTCGACCTCGCGTCCGCTCGCATCGTACGTGGTGAGTTCCACCGCTCCGGCCGTAGCCGTGAAGTAGTGTACAAAAGTACCATTCGAGAACGGGTTCGGCGACAGGAAAAGCGGACGGGCCGCGCTTGCCTGCCTCGGTCGGCGCTCTTCGGCAAGGCCGACGTTCCGGTCATACCACGACTGGGCCGAATCCGCATGGGCCCGGGCCTGGGCACCATCGGCACCGCCGCAGAACGCGAACGCAAACCGTTGACTCGCTCCCACTGGCAGATCGAACGGCCCAACCGACACGCACACCGACCAGTCATATGCCCGGTTCGAGTTCGGTTGCACCACGGTACCATTCAAGAACCGCCACTTCATCCCGTCGGTCATTGCCGAATCCGGATACACGTACCGCGCATGGTCAACCGCGGCCAGATTCGCATACGACGTCGGCGCCAGTATCTTCACGCCAACACACGGATTCGCACTCGAGCTCTGTCGCATGAACGTGAACCGCCGTGAAACGTCTGAAGAACACACGTTCGCGGTCGGCGTCGAACCGACGTCAAAGTCCGCAAACACACCAGCATACAACCCGTTCATTGCCGAACTGCCGTTGTTGGCAATGTCGGTTACAACCACGACAAAGTCATCGTACCCTGAACTCGCAACCTGATAGCTGTTCTGGGTAATCTTTAGACCCTTGGCCGAAGGATGGCCCGCGTCTGAATAACTGCCCCGGAAATGCTCATCACCGGCCACCGGCGGCACCACCGGCCGCAGGCTGTCAACTGGCACCAGGTCGGTATTCGGCGTGCCTGAGGCCGGCTGCGAGAAATGCCGGTCCGCCACGTAGGTCTCGGC
>JBDRUN010000005.1 GCA_039801365.1 candidate division WOR-3 bacterium | reverse complement strand
TCTGACCAACTCCTTTCATGGTAAGGGCTGGTCAGATTATGCCTCCTGTTTCGAGTACTTTTCTTACGTGAGGCAACGGGGTAGCTTCGAGTACATTTTTGGTGAGGCAACGCGAGTTCTTGACACCCGACAAGACGGACATAGTATCAGTACGTCCGCACTCAAGCGGTTGACGCTGGGCGTAAGACCGCGCCGCCCGAGGGGACGCGGCCGGGGTCTCTAAGACCCGTCACGCTCCGCACGACCGATTACGGGTAGGAACCGAAAGCGGCCTGAGGCTGCGAAGGGGTGCAGAAGACAGTGAATGTTGTGGCGGTTCGCGCCCGAATTTCGACCGGCCTCCTGGAGAGAAGTCCGCACCCTCTCCGTGACCGGCCAGAATCCCGCAACCGAAAGGCAAGCCCGCAGTCAGCCTTATCAAGGCCCCTACAGGACCGCCGCCAGTCCGCAAGACAATCACCATAAGATAACAGGAGGAAGAGATGCGGTTTCATGTTCTGGCTGCTTCAGTCTGTCTGCTGGCTGCTGCCCGCGGTCAGTCGCTGCCAGTAGGCGAATTTCCGATTGACACTGCCGTTGTCTATGCACCGGCTTCCTGGCCTGAGGAATATCCAAAGGTAGCTTTCGACGGTACGAACTACCTTGTTGTCTGGGCCGACAGTCGGTGGGATGACCACATCTACGCAACGCGCTTCTCCCCCGAAGGCAGGACTCTGGACCCTGGTGGCATCCAGGTGTCAAACGGTGCCGAAAGCGAGGTCCAACCGGACGTCGCCTTTGATGGCACGAATTACCTGGTTGTCTTCACCTGCGCGAACAACGGTTTCTATGACATCTATGCCGCTCGCGTGACACCGCAGGGCACCGTCCTCGACCCGGACGGTATTCCGGTATCAACCCGGCAGCGAAACCAGTCCGACCCGGCTGTCGCATTCGATGGCACCAACTATCTTGTTGTCTGGCAGGACGATTCCTCAGGCCAGTACGCCTACGACGTGTATGCTGCTCGAGTGACCCCGCAGGGCACGGTACTCGACCCGGGAGGAATCACTGTTTCGGCCGGACCAGAGCGCGAAGTGCGGCCTCGGGTGACCAGGCTAGGCACAGGATTCCTGGTAGTCTGGCTCGACAAGCGCAATGGAAACGATGACATCTATGCCGCACGCGTCTCCTCGGCCGGTGTCGTGCTCGACCCGGCCGGCATCGCGATTACGACCGCGGCCCGTTCCCAGGATGTACCAAACGCCGCCTGGGACGGCTCCAATGCACTCGTTGTCTGGCAGGACAACCGTACCGACTCAGTGGATATCTACGGCAGCCGCGTGACTGCGCAGGGTACGGTTCTTGACCCGGCCGGAATCAAAATCTCTTCCGGCCCGGGCTGGCAGTTTGAACCGACGGCTGCTTTCGACGGCACGAACTACCTGGTTGCCTGGTCACAATGGACCGGCCGGCCCCAGGACGACTTCGACATCTGGGCCGGCCGCGTTACTCCGCAGGGCACCGTTCTCGACCCGGCTGGGTTCGTCGTGTCGGACGCACACAACGAACAGTGGTACGAAAACATCGCATATGGTAACAGTAGTCTTCTTGTGGTCTGGCAGGATGAACGTAACGAACAGGAAGACATCTTTGGCGCCCGGGTGACGCCGCAGGGTCAAGTGCTCGACACCGCCGGGCTTGTGGTTGCGGCCGTGGCGAACGAGCAGTGGAACCCAGCGGCTGCATTCGACGGCACAAACTACCTTGTCGCCTGGGAAGACTACCGAAGCGGCGAGTACGCTGACATCTATGCGGCTCGCATCTCGCCGACCGGCACAGTCCTTGACGCACTACCGCTCCTGCTCGTTGCCGATCCTGAAGACCAGAACAGAGTTGCAGTGGCATTCGACGGTACAAACTACCTTGTCGTCTGGGAGGACGAACGCCAGGTCAGCAACGATGATGTCTATGCCTGCCGTGTAACCCCGCGGGGCGCAGTCCTCGACTCTGGCGGTCTCGCGGTTTCCGCCTGGAGCGATGACGAGGAAGGACCAGCTCTTACCCGAGGTGGTACGAACTGTCTGGTTGTATGGGAAGACAACCGGAACGACTCAAGAGACGTCTATGGAGCGCGAGTTGCACCAGACGGCACCGTACTTGACCCGGACGGCATTCCGATCTCGACCATGACCGGTCTCCAGTGGCGGCCGGACATAGCGTTCGACGGCACGAACTGGCTCGCTGTGTGGCAGGACAGCCGCAGCGGACAGTACGACATCTACGCCGCGCGGGTCGCGCAGAGCGGCACCATACTTGATCCTGACGGTATCCCCATCTGCACCGCCCCGCAGTCGCAATGGTCACCACAAGTGGCCTTTGATGGCACGCGCTACCTGGTCGTCTGGGAGGACCCGCGCAATGGCACCTACCATGTCTACGGTGCTCGTGTCACCACAGACGGCACTGTGCTTGATCCAAATGGATTCTGCATCGCGGGTGGCACAACGACGAAGACGAACGTCGCGGTCGGCTGGGACGGAAACGACTTCCTTGTCGTCTGGGCCGACGAACGGAGCGGCGAGACGCAGGCCGACATCTACGGAGCGCGTGTAACCGGACAGGGTGCAGTACTAGATTCTTTCCCGATCGTCCGGCAGCCAGACCGGCAGACCTGTCCATCACTCGCGCATGGAAGCGGAAGTCAGATGTTGCTCGCGTACGAAGGCTGGACAACGTGCAATGCCGTGCGCGTCTGGGGTAAACTGTCGCCGTTGCCCGGAACCGAAGAAGCGCCGAACGCCGGAGGGAGAGTGCTGGACGTTGGGCCAACCATCGTGCGCGGCAGCCTGTTTCTGCCGTCCGCTCTACTCTCTACTCGCTACTCCCTACTCACTCCCGACGGCCGCAAGGCGATGGATCTTCAGCCGGGTAACAATGACATCCGGCATCTCGCGCCCGGGGTCTACTTCGTACGGGAGTATTCAGCATTCAGCGCTCAGCAGTCAGAGTTGTCCGCTGTCCGCAAAGTGGTCGTAACAAGATAGGAGGATGATGTGAGGCGCAGTAGAGAGATACTCATCGCCTGCGTAGCCCTGTTGGTGTTGTGTGTGCCGGCACTTGCTGACTGGGTAACAGCTACGATACATACCGGTATCCGCCCCGCGAGGATCTGCCTCAACCCGGTGACGAACCGAATCTATGTAGTGCACGAATACAGCGGTGACTTGGCTGTGGTTGATGGGTCGTCCAACACTGTCCTTGCCACTGTTCCTCTGGGACGGGAAGCGAGCGCGGTCGCCGTGAATCCAAGTACGAACAAGGTCTACGCGACGCTGTGGGACGAGAACAAGCTCGCGATAGTCGATGGCGGCACCAACGCGGTCGACACGATCCTGACTGTGGGGACAAACCCTTGGGAGATGACCGTCAACCCAATAACGAACAAGATATATGTGGGCAACGACGGCAGCGATGATCTCACGGTCGTTGACGGCAGCACAAACTCTGTCATCAAGACGATTGCTGCTGGAGATGCGCCCCGCGGCATGGCGGTCAACACGATCACCAACAAGATATACGTTGCGAACTACGGAAGCGGTGACGTGACAATCATCGACGGGCAGGCGGATACGGTGGCCAGGACTGTTGTAGCCGGGTATCATGCCTCATACCCCGCAGTGAATCCTGTAACCAACAAGATATACATTGCGAACTACGGTGCAGGCAATGTCTCGGTCATTGACGGTGTGACTGACTCGATAGTGGCAACCGTGTCCGCCGGAAGCGGTCCTCACGGGGTGGCGGTGAACCCGGTTACCAACAAGATATATGTACCCAACATGGAAGGAAACACCCTGACCGTAATCGACGGTGCGACGAATGGCACAGCAACAGTTGTGACCGGTACCCACCCGCATTCGGTCGCAGTCAACCCTGTCACGAACAAAATCTACGTGTGCAACGAATACGGCGACAACATCACCGTCGTCGACGGCGTCACCAACGCGGCGACTAACATCGCTGTCGGCGACGGTCCCTGGGCGGTTGTGGTCAATCCCATCACGAACAAGGTCTACACCGGCAACTCACTCAGTCACGATATGACGGTCATCGACGGTTCCACGAACTCGCTGGCAACAGTGCGCGCCGGGTTGATGGCGCACCATGTTGCGGTAAACCGGGTGACAAACAAAGTCTACGTGGCGGATGAAAGCGGTAACAAGGTCACCGTCATCTATGGTGCGACAAATGACACCGCGTCTATTCCGGTTGGCAACAAACCGCGGGCGATAGGCGTCAACCCAATCACGAACCGGGCATACTGCGCTAATTGGGGCAGCAATAGTGTAAGCGTCATTGAGGGTTCGACCGACACGGTCATTGCCACGATACCAGTGGGCGGCGGGCCATGGTCTGTTGATGTGAACCTCAGAACAAACCGCATCTACACGGCGAACGAGGCCGGCCGTAGCGTGACGGTCATAGACGGCGTAACCCATGCCACTAGAGACGTCCCGGCCGGCAACAACCCTCGTCAGTTGGCGGTGAATCCTTTGACGGATCGGGTCTACGTGACCAACTGGCCGGACACAATCGTGACGATCATCGACGGTGCGACGAATGACACGTCAATTCTGAGAGTTCCTCCCGGTCCTTTCGCTGTGGGTATCAATCCAAGGACCAATCTGATCTACGTGACCGTCTTCGGTAACGATGTTGCGCCCGGCGTTGTTGTCATAGACGGAAGTAGCGACAGCATCATTGCCACCGTACCGGCCGGTGGCTGGCCCCACGACGTCGGGGTGAATCCATTGACCAACCGGATGTATATCGTGAGTCAGCGCGACGGCATCGTCACGGTCATCGAGGGCGAGACAAACGACACGACCACGGTCAGGGTTGGTGCGAGACCGCACGATGCGGTTGTGAATCCGGTCACGAACAAGATATACATCAGCAATGAGGACAGTCACAGCGTCACCGTCATCGACGGCACGACGAATGCCACGACTACCCTTCCGGCCGGCTCCAAGCCCTGGTTCATTGACCTGAACCCGGTCACGGGCAAGGTGTACGTGTCGAATCAGGTCAGCAACAACGTCACGGTCATCGAAGAGGCACCTTGGGGCGACACCCGTTTGCGGGTTGAGATTGAGCCACTGCCCGGCTGCACGACCAGTCTTGCGCGGCCCGAGCTAGTGGGCAAGGCCGTGAACCGGTGGACACCAAACCGTACTCCAATCATGGGCGTTCTGAATCGGGTCGGCACTGCTCAGCTTCCGTGGAGTTGGGCCCAGATAACGTCTGGTGCCGGAACTGATTCAGTACATTGGCAATGGGTATGGGATTCAGATTCGCTGGCGATGGGAGAGAACTTCCTGTGCGCGCTATCTCTAGAAGACAATGCTACAACGACCTGCAACTTCGGATTCGGCACACCCTTCGCGGGAAATCTCGATGTTCACCCGGTGTATCGACTCGGCCCAACAACAGGAATCAAGGCGGCAGAGGACCATCAGTGTCAGATGCCGAAGCTGCCGACCATTGTGCGGGGCAGTCTGTTTCTGCCGTCCGCTCTACTCTCTACTCGCTACTCCCTACTCACTCCCGACGGCCGCAAGGTGATGGATCTTCAGCCGGGTAACAATGACATCCGGCATCTCGCGCCCGGGGTCTACTTCGTACGGGAGTATTCAGCATTCAGCGCTCAGCAGTCAGAGTTGTCCGCTGTCCGCAAAGTAGTCGTGACCAGATAGGAGGATGAGATGCGGTTCTGCGTTCTGCTTTCTGCGGTCTGCGTTCTGAGTTCGTCTGTCGCTAGCGCCCAGTGGCTGGAGACAACGATTCCCTTCACGGAAGCGCACTGGCCTTCTCACGTCGCGTATTCTCCTGCAAGTAATCGTGTCTATACCGGCGGGGATGATGACTCCACCTACGTAATTGACGGCGCAACCAACCTGGTTGTTGCCCGTCTGCATGTCGGTGAGATCTGCGAGGGGTTCTTTTACCATCCGGGCGCCGACAAGCTGTATCGGTTGAATCGGTTTGAGCAACTCGACGTCATTGCCTGTCCGCTGGACAGCGTGGTCAAGCGAATCCGGCTACCGGCCAGCTACACTGCTGGAATGTGCTACAACACCGCGGGTGACAAGCTGTACTGCACGAGCAAACACACCAGCGAGGTGATCGTCGTTGACTGTAGCTCGGATGAGGTTGTGAAGCAGATTCCGGTGGGAGACAGTCCGGAGATTCTCTGCTACAACCCGACCAGAAACAAGGCATATGTGAGCCACTCTGATGCCAGCATCGCGGTCGTCTGTGGAGCCGGTGATACCGTCCTCGGCAACATCTATTTCAGTAACCGAGCTTCGGCTCTCTGCTACAACTCGGTCAATGACAAGGTGTATTGCGCTGCGGAACGCGGCAACCTTCTGGTAATCAGCGGAACCGATGATACCGTGGTTGCGTCTCTGCCGGTGCCGGCGTACACCCTGTGCTATGACGCTGCTTCCAACAAGGTGTATGCGGGCGGCCGTCAGAGAGTAGCGATTATTGACGCAGCGGCGGACACGGTGCTGAGTTCGGTTCCGGTCTATGGCACAAGCCTGCTTTACAACCCGATGAACAACAAGGTATATTGCGCAACGTGGAGCTATGGCTGGATTGCGGTCATAGACGGAGTCGGGGATACTCTTCTCAAGGAAATCCAGGTGCCCGACGGGAGCTACGGCACGATGGCCTGGAACCCGGTCCACAACCGCGTGTACGCACCGTTCGGCGGCACGGCGGGCTCTGGTGTGGCTGTGCTGCGGGATTCCTTGTTGGGAGTTGAGGAAGTGACGACTGGCGAGACGCGCACGGCGATCTGGCCCACCATCGTCCGCGGTGTGCTGATGCTGCCGCAGAGCACAAGTAGCAAGCGACACGTCACAAGCCAATTGCTGGACATCACCGGTAGGAAGCTCATGGACCTCGCGCCGGGTGACAACGACGTCTCGCATCTCGCCCCGGGGTCTATTTCGTGCATCAGGCGTCAGGCGTGGAACGTCCTGCGTCGAGCGTCACCAGGGTCGTTGTGACAAGATAGGAGGATAGGATGACAAGGCTGATTGTAGTTCTCTATCTAGTATTTGCCAGTGTCTGGGCCGACTCGCTCAACTGCCGTGAGCTTGGAACCTGGCCTTTTGGCACTTCTCAGGCGGTTGCGGCTGATCCGGGCCGGAACCTCGCATTCATGGGTTCTGGTGGTGGAGTCTATATCCTTGATGTCTCAAACCCGGCTCAGCCAACGAAGCTCTCTGAGGCGATCCACACCCGCGGACTTGTCTTGGGCCTATGCTTCCAGTCCAGTCGACTGCTTGTTGCCGCAGGAGGGGCCGGTTTCGAAATCTGGGATGTTGTGAACCCCGCAGCCCCGGCCTTCCTGGGTCGTTACGATACACCAGGATGGGCCCGGGGCGTCGCGGTTCTTGGCAGCCATGCCTATGTGGCGGATCACTCTGGTCTGCGCATCATAGATGTCTCAGACCCACACCACCCATCTGAGGTCGGATACTGTGATACACCGGGCGAGGCCCGCGGCGTTGCGGTCTCTGGGAGCTATGCTTACGTCGCGGACTACGATGCCGGCCTGCGCATCATTGATGTCTCGGACCCGCAGCACCCATCTGAGGCCGGATACTGTGACACACCGGGCGAGGCCCGCGGCGTTGCGGTATCCGGGAGCTATGCTTACGTCGCGGACTACGATGCCGGCTTGCGCATCATTGATGTCTCAAACCCGCAGCACCCATCTGAGGCCGGATACTGTGACACACCGGGCTATGCCCTTGGCGTTGCGGTCTTGGGCAGCTATGCCTATGTGACGGACAGGGATGCCGGCTTGCGCATCATTGATGTCACAGACCCGCAGCACCCATCTGAGGCCGGATACTATAGCACACCGAGGTTGGCCCTTGGCGTTGCGGTATCCGGGAGCTATGCTTATGTCGCGGACTACGATGCCGGCTTGCGTATCGTTTATGTCTCAGACCCGCAGCATCCATCTGAGGTTGGATACTGTGACACACCGGGGTGGGTCTATGCCGTTGCCGTTCTTGAGAGCTATGCCTATCTGGCCGACTACTGGATGACCGGCCTGCGCATTATTGATGTCTCAGACCCCCACAACCCATTTCAGGCCGGCTACTATGACACACCAGGCGAGGCCTTTGGCGTGGCGGTTCTTGGCAGCTATGCCTATGTGGCGGATAACTGGGCCGGCTTGCGCATCATTGATGTCTCAAACCCGCAGCACCCATCTGAGGCCGGATACTATGACACGCTGGACTGCCGGGCCCGTAATGTTGTGGTCTCTGGCAGCTATGCCTATGTGACGGACAGGGATGCCGGCTTGCGCATCATTGATGTCTCAGACCCCCACAACCCATTTCAGGCCGGCTGCTGTAACACGCCGGACGAGGCCTATGGCGTTGCGGTCTTGGGCAGCTATGCCTATGTGGCAGACCGGGATGCCGGCCTGCGCATCATTGATGTCTCAGACCCGCAGCACCCATTTGAAGCCGGATACTGCGATACACCGGGGTGGGCCTATGGCGTTGCGGTCTTGGGCAGCTATGCCTATGTGGCAGATTGGGATGCCGGCCTGCGCATCATTGATGTCTCGGACCCGCAGCATCCATTTGAGGTCGGATACTGCGATACACCGGGGTGGGCCTATGGCGTTGCCGTTCTTGGCAGCCATGCCTATGTGGCAGATGATGCCGGACTGCGTGTCATCAATGTCTCAGACCCGCAGCACCCGTCTGAGGCTGGGTTCTATGATACACCGGACAGGGCCTATGGCGTTGTGGTCTTGGGCAGCTATGCCTATGTGGCGGACTGGACTGCTGGCTTGCGCATCATCGAGTTCTACGGCGCAGGGGTTGAGGAAGGCGACAAAACACAAGGCACTAGGTACAAGGCCGAAGCGACCATTGTGCGGGGCAGTCTCGTGCTGACCGAGGCGGTTAGCGGTAAGCGGTCAGCGGTGGGTGTACTTCTTGATGCCGCGGGGCGAAAGGTGCTGGACCTCGCGCCGGGCGAGAACGACGTCCGACACCTCGTGCCCGGCATCTACTTCGTGCGGGCTGTCGGCCGTGAGTCGTCGGCCGTGAGCTGTCAGAAGGTGGTCGTAGCCAAGTAGGAGGCAAAGATGGGAATCCGCGTGCTGCTGGTGGGCTACTGGCTATGGGCCGGTGCCGGCGCTGCGGCCCAGGTCGGCCGCGTGGATACGGTCGGCGGCACCACCTATGACTGGCAGATGGGCGGGCCGGCATATCGCTGGCTCGTGGACGCTCCGGGTTACGGCATTCCGGTCTGCTGGATACGTTCCCGCGATACCCTCTCGGCTTTTCCTGACCGCAATACCGGCTACAACTATTACGACTACGCAACTCGAAGATGGCTCGGCAATGATACGCTCGACTTCATGAACTCGGGAACTGACGCATTCGCAACCCGTGCCGGGTTTGGCACGCTCGACGTTGACCCCCGCAGCTGGCAGGCGGTCATCTCAGCCCACACCGGCATACCGCTTCGGCCGGTACTGGGCCGCGAAGTCGGCCACGGATCCTTTGTCTTTGAGTACGCCGGCGGCTCGCCGAAGCTTGAGGGTTTTTCCCGACCCGTAACGGTAGTTGATACCGCAGGCTGGATTCAGGCCGCCCTGTTTGACGACACGGGTGGCAAGGTCTACCACGTCCGCAGTCGGATATGGGAACAGTGGGACTCTGCCCGCGCCATCGCCGCGCCTGAACCCGACCCGGGGTTCCCCTGTCACCACATCGCAGCATCCCGCGTCAACCACCGCGTGGCTCTGACCTGGGTGTACACCGAGAGTGTGCCGTCGCCGGGATATTACCGCGAGACCACCGACGGCGGCTGCACCTGGCCTGAGCCGCAGGAGCTTGGCTGGCCGCCGGCGTTCTCAGGTGAGACACTGCCCTCCTATCACCTTTCCGGTCTGTTCCCGTTCTACGACCGCGAGGGCCGGTTTCATATCGTCTGCGCGGTGATGCCCTGCATCCGCGGGCAATGCTTCGTCGCGCCGACCGAGCTGTGGCACTGGGACCGGGAAAACTTGCCGCAGTGGACGCGCATTGCGCGGGCACAGGCAGACCCTCTCAATCTATCTGCGCCGGTTGGGTTCAACGCACTGCTTGCATGTCGGCCCAGCATGGGTGAGGATAGGAACGGTGGTCTGCATGTTTGCTGGGAGCAATTCGACACCGCCAATGTCGAGCCGGGCCCGCCTGCCCGGCTTCGGGCCGACATCTGGTGGTGCCGGGACAACCTTGACCGTGGGGCAAGCTGGCAACAGCCGGTGCGGCTCACCGAGCCGAACACGACCTCGAAGCGCTTCCCATGCGTGATTGACCGGATGAATGAGGACACGTTGCGTGTCCTGTACCTTGTGGACATTGTAGCTGGATTCTTCGTATATGGCGAAGGGCCGGTTACTAGGAACCCCTTGGTTGTCCAGCACGTGCCGATTACGGCCGGGGCGGTGGCAGAAGAACGCTACGCGCAGTACGCTGTACGCAATACGCCCGGCCCGACCATCGTGCGCGGCAGCCTGTTTCTGCCGTCCGCTCTACTCTCTACTCGCTACTCCCTACTCACTCCCGACGGCCGCAAGGTGATGGAGCTCCAGCCGGGTAAGAACGACCTCCGTAATCTTGCGCCTGGGGTGTATTTTGTTAGAGAGGAAGGTTCGAGGGGTCAAAACGTCGGGGATTCAGCAATTCGCAAAGTTGTCGTAGCGGACTAGGAGGTCTCGTTGAGGAAAATCCTGCTCACTGGTCTATTGTGCGGCGTCGTGTTCCACGCAGCGGCGCAGAGCATCCACTGGCTGGAGTCCGAGCAGCACCGCGAAACCGGTGCCAAGCCGGGCCCGGTGTTCCGCGGCACGCCGAGCCCGCTCATTGCCCGTGACGAGCCAACCGTTACCCGCTCAATCTACGGCTACTCGCCGTACTGGGTTGACCAGCGCTGGCTGCACTACGACCTGCTTGACCGCATCGGGCTGTTCGATGTGACCCTCAACCCTGACGGCTCAATCTCCAACAACAGCAACTTCCCGCAGCACTGGGCCGCAGTCATTGACCGGGCTCACCGCAACGGCGTCAAAGTCGAGATGGTGGCAACATGTTTTGACTGGCCCAACATCCACGGAGCCATTCGAGCTCCTGGTTCGATTCCCAACCTCATCGCGCTGGCTGAATCGTCGGGTGTTGACGGTATCAACCTCGATTTCGAGGGCCTGTGGTACGGAGACCGCGACACGTTCACGCTGTTTGTCCGTCGGATGTCAGCCGCCTGCCGGGCCGCGGGGCTGGACCTGACCCTTGCCACGCCGCCATTGAACCAGGAGAATGCCTACAACCTTGCCGCACTGGCCGACACAAGCGATGGCCTGTTTCTGATGGGCTATGACTTTCATTGGCGCGGCTGCCCTGAGGCCGGGCCGGTCGCACCGCTCTCCGGCTGGACATTCTACGGCAACCTGCAGATGGCAATCAACCACTATCTGGGACAGATTGGCCATATGCGCGATGTCTGGTTCGGCCTGCCCTACTACGGGTACCAGTGGCCGACATACGCGGATACGGTGCGTTCGCGCACAACCGGTCCGGGAACCGCGGTCTATTACCGCGACGCGCCCGCCAACGCCCAGGCCCATGGCTACCGCTGGAATGCCGAAGGCCAGTCGCCGTGGTATGCGTTCAACAGCGGCGGCTGGTATCAGTGCTGGTTCGACGACGATACGAGTCTGCTGCTCCGGTATCGCGAAGTTCACAAGCACAACATGCTTGGAGCTGGAATGTGGGCGCTTGGCTACGACGGTGCCCGGCCGGAATTGTGGGCCGCTTTGCGCGAAAGCTTCAACCGGCCCCGACTGGAATTCACCAACGGCGACTGCGAAACATGGCGACTCGACACCCTGGCGGTGCCGAGTGACACCAGTCCGAACCCGGCCGGCTGGTATGAAGGACGAAAGGCACGGTACCGGCGCGAGACAGTCACCGTCCGTTCAGGAGTGTCAAGCATCCGTCATATCCCGGACTCGCTCGGGTATACCTGGCCGGTTGAGTCAAAGCTGTTCCAGGACGTGGCCGCCCTGCCCGGTACAAACTATGAGTTCTCCGGCTGGTCGTACAAGAACGACGGCCAGGGTAATCGGGTAAGGCTGCTGATTCAATGGCACGACTCCGCGCACAATGTAATCAGCACTGCTGCATCAGCGACGTTGACCACAGATAGCGCGGGCTGGCGGTATCTGACCACGGGCAGCGTCCCGGCACCAACCGGCACAATATTCGCCCGGCTCGTGCTGTGGCTTGAAGGCCGCGGCGGCTCGGACTACTGGGACGACATCTCGTTCAGCCCGGTGACCGGGTTCGGGAAAGAACGCTCTACGCCGTACGCTCAACGCCACACGCCCGGCCCGACCGTCGTACGAAGGAACCTGCTGTTAACAGGCAGTCCAGGCGCAAGCCTAAGCTGGCTGCAGGATGCGGCGGGGCGGAGGGTCGCCGAACTCAAGCCCGGCCCGAACGACGTACGGCATCTCTGCCCCGGCGTCTATTTCGTGCATTCGACGTTCGACGCCCGGCACTCGACATTGGTGACAAGGGTAGTTGTGACAAGATAGGAGGAAGCAATGAAGTTGCTACTCGGGCTGTTGGCCGTGAGCTGTCTGCTGTCGGCCCTGCACTGTCAGGAGCTGGAAAAAGTCATCTGGCTGCCCGACACGCTGGTGGGTGCGGGCCGGCCTGTATGCTTAGCTTGGGGCGAGGCAACCGATCTGTTCTACGCGGGCGGCGAACACGACGCGTTCGTCGTCGGTTTCGAGCCGGCCGCTGGCCGTCGCGTCTGCCGGGTGCGCACACCGGCACCCGTGACCGCGCTTTGCCCAGACCAGACGGGTGACTTCCTGTACGGCGCCTGCACCGAGGCTGACAGCATTGTGGTCATTGACTGTCGGGCCAACACGGTGGTTGCAGTGATGCCGTCCGGCGCCGAACCGACCTCGCTCTGCATCTCCCCTTCTGGGCAAAAACTGTATTGTGCCAATCGCTCAGGCAGCAACGTCACGGTGTTCGACTGCTCGACCCGAACCCGGCTCGGCGCAATTCCGGTCGGCGTCAGGCCGGAACTGCTCTGTGCCAGCCCGGCGAGCAACAAGGTGTACTGCACCGGCCGGGGCTCAGGCGGAACCCTTGCCGCGATTGACTGTTCAACTGACTCCCTGCTTGCGCTGCTTCCGCTTGCGGGGGTACCGCGCGCAATCGCCTGGAACGCCGCGGACAACACGGTCTGGGTCGCGGGCGCCGGATGGGCCGAACCGATCAACTGTGCGAACGATTCCCTCCTCGGCTTCGTCCACCTGCCTGGCGACGGGCACCGCGCGATATGCTGCGACTCGTCTCTCAACCGCATCTACTGTGCCTCATACGGCGGGGTCTATCCTGACTCGGTCGTCTACGTAATTGACGGCCCAACACGCCAAGTCATTGGCTCGATTATCGTCGGATTGCGCCCACATCGGTTGGCGACCGTCGTCGGCCGCGTGGCCGTCGCCAACCGCATGTCGGATGATGTATCAATTATCAACACGGGACCCGACACCGTAATCGGCACGTTGCCTGCAGGTCGCACTGTCTGGGCGCTGACCCAAGGCGCGGGCGAACTCGTCGCCTGTGTTGCGCGCAACAGTCAAGAGGCAAGAGTCATTGACGCGCGCTCAGCCACGATTGTAAGTACGGTCGAGCTCGCGTGCCGTCCACACAGCCTGTGCTACTTTCCTTCGGAAGACCGGCTCTTCGCCGCGGACTGGGCGCGTTACGGAATCATGACCATTGACGCGACCGGCGACACACTGATATCGTTCGCGCCGACGCCGACCATTCCCAGATTGCTGGTCGCTGACACCATCCACGGGAAACTCTACTGCGCTCACGATGCCGCAACGCCCGTGCCTTCCGGCGTGACCGTACTAGACGCAGCCAGTGGCATCGTGCTGGCCGAAATCCCGACGCCTAATGACCCGACCGCGCTGCTCTGGTGCCCAGAAGCGAACAAAATGTATTGTGCCAACGGCGGCACCGACGAGTACCCAGGCTTCACCGTGACCATTATCGACTGTGTCTCGGACTCGGTCCGAACGACCCTCGATGTGGCCGCAGTGCCTTCGGCTCTGACCTGGTGCCCGGCTCGGGGCCGGGTTTACTGCGGGTTCCGCAACGCCGCACCGTGGTTAGTTGCTGCGATAGACTGCCGGACCGACTCAATTGTCAGCCGGGTGAATGCGCCCGAAGCCTTGCCGGTCTCGGAGCTGCTCTACGTGGACAAGGGCAACAAACTCTACTGCGGAATAGAAGAACCGGACATCGTCTGTGTCGTGTCGTGCGACTCGGACTCCTTGACCAAGACGATTGACCCAGGTGCTGAACCCTGGAGTCTCACCTGGGCAGCCCCGGTCAGGCGCGTGTACCTAGTCGCAAACCCACCCGAAGACACCCGGCTGGTTTCGATAGACGCTGAGGCGGACACAGTCTGGCGTAGCCTGTCGCTTCTCGGCTACGCCCCCGTAGCGCGGACCGCCTGGTGCTCCCCAGTGAGCGGATTGGTCTATTGCGGTACGAGCGAGGTCCCGGCCGGCGGCGGCATCCTGGCATATGACTGCCAGCAGGATACGGTGGTCGGATACCTCTCTGGGCTACCAGAAGCGGCAAGTGCCTTCACCCCGGTACCGGGCAAGAACCGGCTCTACGGCGCGTGCGCCAGCGGCTCGGCGCTGATCGTCCTGCGCGAGCCGACCGGCGGCGCCGAGCAACCCCGTCCACCGCACGCCCAGTGCCAAATGCTCGGGCCGACCGTCGTCCGCGGCAGCCTGCTGCTGCCATCTACACCACTCCCTACGCCCTGCTCACTACTTACCGCTCACTACTCACTGGTAACCACTGACGGCCGCAAGGCGATGGACCTTCAGCCGGGCGAGAATGACATCCGACACCTGGCGTCCGGGGTCTACTTTGTCCGAACCCTCGGCCTTGAGCCGACGGTTGTTCGCCGGATTGTCGTTCTGCGCTAACGCGGCAGTCAGACGACCTCAGGGCCCAACTCGGAATAGCAACACTGACAACTTGACCATGATAGGGGGCTGCAAGCCGCCTGCAGCTTGTTTCCGGTGTCAACTCTCTGTCACACCGGTGATTGTGCTCAAGACAATGCATCCGAAGCCATCAGGTGAGTGAGCTGCCCAGAGGCCGTTCTCCAGGCAGTTATTGTCATGGTGGTTCTCTGCATATTTGTCACCGGTTTTTTCGGTGCCTTACTCGGCCTCTTTGCCGACACGCTAGGTCGCAGGACAAGCGGAACAGGTTCCGAAGCAGTTCACGAAAGACCATACAGAACGGTTCTTTGTATGCTTGCCGAAGCGGTTGTTAGGACGCCTCTCCGAACCTCTGCCTAACTGCTTTATAGCACGTCGAACCGGACCCTGCCGAGAACGATGAAGTCTGCGACAAGAACAAAACCGCTGATGAGCGAAAGGCGACGCAGGCGCAGTCGGAGACACTGAGCAGGACGACTACTGGGCGAACGCGGCATTAGATCGAGCTAGTTGCGTGGAATATCGTTCTGAACCCGGACAACGTCGTCCGCTTAGCGCCGGACCTCCGACCCACTACTTCCCGACGATCGAAACCGACGAAGAACCTGCGGCCGGGGAGAAGCCCGGCCGCAGCTAGGAAATCCCTTCAGCACTAACGGTCAAGCACGAACTTGCGTGTCGCCGTGTAATCCCCGGCCTCAAGGCGCAGCAAATAGATGCCGCCAGGGACCTGGCAGACGTCCCAGACTAATTCGTGATAGCCGGCAGGTAACGGTTCATCAGCCAGTGTCTCGATGAGCGTTCCGAGTACTGAATATACCGAAACCCTAACATGTCCCGGCCTTGGCAGCCCGAAGCGAATCCGGGCTGTCCACTTCACTGGATTCGGAACCGGGTTGGCAAGGCTGTAAACCCTAGGCAGCTCAGACGGCCCGGCAATACCAGACAGGGGCACGACCGTCACTGTATCCACTAGGAAGTTGTTTGCCGGGAATGTGTCGCCAGCAAGCGCCGTAGAGCAGCGGACCGGGAACGTTCCGACCGTTCCTGCGGTCCAGGCCTTGTATGAAACCGTGCTCCGTTGACCGGCCAGCACCAGAACCGTCAGTGTATCGGTATAATCTGTACCGATACGGAACTCGGTAAGAACCGTTTCATCGGTACTGCCATAGTTCTCGATCTCGGCTGATGGCACCACCACGCTGCCAGAGTCCACCTGGCCCACCGGTCGAACTATCGTCCGCACGCCCACGTCTTTACCCGGCACAACCTGCGTACTCAAATCACCGGTAATGGTCCAAGCAAACCACTGTTTCTGAGCGGTTCGGACGTTCTGGCCATAGACCCTGATCGTCCAAAGCCCGGCATCTGGAGAATTGACCCGACAGCACTCCTCAACGTTGCGGTTGTCCCAGCTTGTCGGGTTGGGCGTTGACTGACCTGATGTGTACTGGTTGCCCCGGTACTTGGTGCCGCCCGGTGAAGTGAGTTCGAGATTCAGATCGTTCACGAGCGTCGGATTGGCATTAGGTGCGGCCGCGGTGTCGGTCCAGGCAAGACAGACCCGTAGCGGAATCGAAGAAGCCACCCGGAAAGTCTGCTCCTTGTATTCGCCGGTTGCAAGACCAAAGGTATCGTCGCAGAGCAAGAGCTCGCGCAGGTCACCGGCGAAGTACAGCACCGATTCGGCGTTGACCCGGCCCCAACCGATGTTGTAGTCCGGAACAGTATAGGAGCCGACATTTGGGTCAGCCGAAGCAATCGCCATCGATCGCAGGAGCGCGGCCGAGTTATAGACCAACCGGTTCCCGGGTTCTGACACGCCCGTCGGGTAAAAGCCCTCCTGCAGGTAGCAGCGCATGAGTCCGACCGCTCCATTCGCGGTCGGCGTCGCCATCGAGGTACCGGACATCGAGCTGTAGCCGTTGGTCGAAGGCGCAGCCTGGGCCGAGTAAAGGTTCACACCAGTCGCCATGATGTTAGGCTTGTATCGGTTGTCCTGGCTTGGACCCCGGCTTGAGAACGACGCTATCTTGTTGGATTTCGTACCATTACTGTCCGCGCCGATGGTAAGAACACTCTTGGCAAGAGACGGGTTGCCGACAGTACGCGCAGTCGAACCCTCGTTGCCCGCGGCAAAGATATTCAGAAAGTCCTTGTGCTCCCAGCCGAACTGGTCGGTCGATGCATCCTGCAGCAGGTAGGTTCCCTGTGAGTTCGAGTATCGCCACGAACCGGACGCCTGCCAGATAGGTCGCAGCGAATCTGGCAACCCCCGACCGGCATGGACCGTGTCCCACACAGTGTACAGGTTGGAGCTGACCACAAAGCTCGTACCGTTGGTCAAGTCCACAAAATACAGCCGGGCATCCTTGGCCATACCGTCGTAGTAACTCGTTCCTCCCATGACTGAATCGTTGCCTGCGACCGTGCCGTTTACGTGGCTGCCGTGATACTGGCCTTCGCTCGCATCTGCGGTTCCGTACCGCTTATAGGCAACAACCTTGCGGTGGGTGGGCCAGATTCCGGGTGGAGTAATAGATAGTGCCGGGTCCTTGAACATGTTGTGACCGGTATTGAGCCCGGTGTCATGCACTGACAGAATCACGCCCTGGCCCCGCACACCGTTGGCCCAGACTTTGCGTGCGGTCAGGCTTGTATCAGGTGGTGCGGTTGCAAGCCAGCCGGCCTGAACCACCCACTGAGCCGAATTGTTACACGTTGTAGGCTCAGACCATGCCTGAATCCACAACACATCGTTCAGCCTGGCCAGTTCTGGTATATGGCGAGTGTCCAGCACTACCTCCATCGTCGTGCTTGGGCAGGACGTGTCAACCAGCAGAACTTCGCCGCCGCAATCCTCGACCAGTCGGGTAGCTGCGGTTGCATCCGCATCAGGCATGAGCACAACCGAGAACCGACGCACACCAGTTTTACCGAGCAGGTCGAGTTCAAGTTTATACACCGGTTGAAACAGGCCGACCCAGTTGACAAACGGCAGGCCTGCCACGAACTCACGCTGTCCCGCATTGAGCTGGGCCAGCACTGCGTACTGGGGCAAGTAACCGAACGAGCGGATGCCGGCTGATGCAAGCGTCCTGAACCACTGCTGGTCTATCGGGCCAGTGAACTGAACAATATGGTAGAGTTCATCGGCCGAGTTCGCTTCGATGCACAGGTCCTCTGGCAAATTCGGTTCGCCCTGTTGGGTATCAATCACCCAGCCGTTGGCAAAAGTGACCAGATTCGCCTCCTCGGTTGGCACAGGCGAGAACCGGTGCACCGGACCCATGTTGTAGTGGTGGCCAGGCCGGGCAAGAACCGGGCCTGTCATGACCGTAAACAATACGGCAATTGCACAGACGTACTTCACACTTCCTCCTGTTGTCGTCTTACTTTCCGCGCTTTGGCCGGAACCGGCCGATTTTCAGAATCTCGGCAATATTCGCGTGCGGGTCTAGCTTCGGAGCAATCAGCGGCCTTGCTGCCGACAGAACCGTCGTGACACCAGGCCCATGTCCGGCCACGACGCAGTCTGAGTGAACCACGACGCCAATCGTAACCGCCCCCTTGCGCCAAGATCGGCCGTAAACGTTGTCATGGTCGGTAATTGCGACGATGTCGCCGAACCGCAGCCGGTCCAGACCGAGCCGTGCGATTTCCTTGCGGTCGGTGGTCATCACATCGTAGTCGCCGGTACCCATCGAACGTGAACCCACACCCGAACCCATCAGGTATCCGGGCACGACCGCGGCGACCCGGACCTCAAGCTTGCCGCCAGTATCGCGCACGCCCATCTTGAAGAACAGCCCGGGGTCAAGGTTCGTCACCTGCACTTCCGGGTAGTCAAGAAGTTTGAACCCCTGACCATATCCGCGCACAAGGAACTTATCCTCCATCTGAAGCTTCTCAAGAACCGCGTCAGCAAAGTCAACTAGTACATGCTCGGCTCCACCATGATGTCCGGTAACGACCCCCTTTGCGCCCTTGGCTTCACCGGTCACCACCCGGCATTCGTTTCCGATGCATGAGTAGAAGTGGAAGGAGGTATTCGGATGGTCCATCCGCTTCTCCCAGTCCGCAATGCAGGAAACCCCCGGCTCGATGTGGTCTCCGGCCCAGCCGAACGCCGGGTCTCCGACCTTCACGTTATAGGAAATGCCGCCAATGGACGGCAATAGAAACGGCCTGCCGTCCGCATCCACTCCGTGGCCACGGCTTCCCGAAGGATAGCTCACCTTACCCTGCACCGAAAGCATCACGACCTTGTCGATGTTAGTTCTCAATCTGATGGTTCTCATTTCCATATTATAGGCGACTGACTTGGCGTAAGCAAATGCCGGCTGACATTACCGGTCAACGGGTGGTGAGGACTACACGTTGAGCAGTGCCTCAATTTCGCGGCTGATGTTCTCGTTGGTAAATCCCCTGAGGTCTATGGCCGAGCACCGACAACTGGCCACGCACGCGCCGCATCCTTTGCACAGCGCCTCGTTGACTACCGCGGCCTGGATGCCGAATGTCTCATTCACAGTCTTAACCTCGATGGCGCGGTACGCACAGAGCGTCTCGCACATGTGGCAGGCAGTACAACGGGTCTGGTCAACATGTGCCACCGTTGCCTCAGACTCAATAAACTCGCGCGCCAATACCGTAGCCGCCCTGGCCGCAGCAGCCCTGGCTTGGGCAATGGATTCGTCAATAAACTTCGGGAAGTGGCACATCCCGGCCATGAACACGCCTTCAGTCGCGAAATCTACCGGTCTCAGCTTCATATGCGCCTCAAGGAAGAACCCGTCGGCATTCAGCGGCACCTTGAGCATCTTGGCCAGTTCCTCTGAGCCGGTTTGCGCCACGACACCCGTGCTCAGTACCAGCCAGTCAGGTCTGAGTTCAAGCCTTCGACCCAGGATCGGATCATACGTCAGCACAATCGGCTTACCCTCAACAAGCTTGACCTCAGGTTTATTCTCTGGTGTATAGCGAATGAACACCACACCCAGCTCGCGTGCCTGGCGATAGTATTCCTCACGCATTCCGTAAGTTCTGATGTCGCGGTAAAGGACATACACATCCGTATCCGGACTCAACTCCTTCAGCTCGATTGCATTCTTGACCGCTTCCGCACAGCATACACGCGAACAATAGGGACGCCCAGGCTCGCGGGAACCAACGCACTGAATCATTACCACAGAGTTACCAGCTGACCAGAGCCTCACACGTCCGGAGGAAGAACTCGTACGCTGAACTGCCAGTTGTCTTTCCAGTTCTCGCTGAGTGATGATGTTTGGAGTTTCCCCGTAGCGGTACTCACTCGGAGTACGATACTGCGCACCGGTAGCAACGACCACAACGCCGTGACTGTAGCAGAATTCAGACTTATCGGCGAGCTCTATCGTTGTCTTGTAGTTTCCCACAAAACCTTCGATACTCTTGATCTGTGCTCCAATAAGCACCTTGATACGCGGATGCTTGCCTACTCGCCCCTTCATTTCCCCGAGCTCAGCCTGTACGTCTTCGCCGCCAACCGACTTGTGAATCTGCCGCGCATTACCACCAAGTTCTGCTTCTCTTTCAACCAGGCACACATCGAATCCCTCGTCCGCAATTGCCAGCGCCGCAGCCATACCGGCGATGCCACCACCTACGACCAGCGCTGACTTGGTGACCGGAAGCTTGACCCGCGGTAACGGACTCAGCCGCACCGCCCGGGCCACGGCCATCCGAACCAACTCCTTCGCCTTCTCGGTCGCCCTTTCCGGTTCCTTCATATGCACCCAGGAACACTGATCCCGAATATTTGCCATCGTGAAAAGGTGCGGATTCAGGCCCGCCTCGACGCAAGTGGCCTGGAATAACGGCTCGTGCGTGCGCGGAGAACACGATGCTACAACTACGCGGTTCAGCCGGTGCTCCTTGATGCGTTCCTTTATCTTCTCCTGAGTATCGCCGGAACAGGAATACAGGTTCTCCTCGGCATACACGACAAACGGTAGGGTCTTGGCATATTCCACCACCGACGGCACATTGACAATCCCACCAATATTGATGCCACAATGACAGATAAAAGCACCAATGCGCGGTGGCTCACCCCTGACATCCAGTTCAACCGGCGAAGGCTGTGCTTCCACCAGTGCACCCCGCACATCAGCCAATAGTCCTTCTGCGGTTGCGGCCGAGGCCGAGGCTTCGGTGACTGTCTCCGGTATCGCCATCGGCTGAGAAAATGTGCCGGCTACGCTGATACCAGACCGCGTCGTTCCCACCGGCTCCCACAGAGAACCGGAAGCGAACCCGAAACGGTCAAGCTCTATGTCCAGCTTTCGGGAAAGCTCCAGGAGTCGGGACGGCGGCACCAGCCCGCAGGAAAGAACCACCATATCGAATCGTTCCGACTGCTGGCCATTGTCCCCGGCAAAGCGCACAAACAAGTCTTTGGTTCTTGGGTCCTCACGGACTTCTGGGACTCGCGCCCGGACTGGCCTCACCCCGTACTGCTGCTCGGCCCGCTCCACGTACCTATCGAAATCCTTACCGTAGGAACGCATATCCATATAGAAGATCGTCGGCTCTATTGATGCCATGTGCTCCTTGGCGATAACTGCTTCCTTGACCGCGTACATACAGCACATCGCGGAGCAGTAACCTTTCTCTGCCGACTCGTCGCGCGAGCCCACGCATTGCAGCCAGGCAATTTTCTTGGGTTCTCTGCCATCGGCCGGACGTCGAATGTGGCCCCCATAAGGGCCGGAGGCTGAAAGAATGCGTTCAAACTCCAGACTTGTGACCACATTTTTGTATCGCCCGTGGCCGTATTCCGGCCGCAGCGCGGTCGGCGCAATTTCCGACCCGGCAGCAACCACGACCGAACCAACCCGAATAGTTACCTCTGTGTCGTGCTGGGCATAATCAATCGCTCCGGCCCTGCAATTCTTCGCACACGCACCGCAGCGGTCCTTAGTCAGCTTCAGGCAGTACTCCCGGTCTATCATAGGGGCATTGGGTACGGCCTGCGCATACAGCCGATAAATGGCACGTCGCTCTGACAACCTGCCCTCAAACTCGTTGGGCAGCTTCACCGGACACTTGGCCAGACAATCACCGCAACCGGTACACTTGTCCAGGTTGACAAAACGGGCGCGCTTCAGGAGCCGCACTGCAAAATTGCCCGGTTGACCCTCGATGCCAAGAACCTCGGTCAGGGTGAACAGCACGATGTTGGGATGCCTGGCCGCGGCCACCAGCTTGGGCGACAGAATACACATCGAACAGTCGTTCGTTGGGAAGGTCTTGTCCAGCATCGCCATCACGCCGCCGATAGCCGGCAGGCGCTCAGTCAAATACACCCGGAAACCGGAATCTGCCAAATCCAGCGCTGTCTGCACGCCGCCGATGCCGCCGCCGATAACCAGAACTGCACCCGTCCTTTTCTGTCCCGGATTCAACGAATCAAACATCTGAGTTCAAATCATTACATTCTTTTCTGTGCGTTCGAGTGCCGCAAGCGTCTCTGGGTATGCATAGCCGTCCTCAACTGCCAATTCCCGTATGGCGTTCATTATCTTCGCTATGTTCACGCCCTGCGGACAGCGAGAAAGACAACGGAAATGAGTGGCGCAAATGTCCTTGAACTCATCGGCCATCGCCTCACGAGCAAGGCCAAGGTTCACCTTGCGGATAAATGCCCGAGGGTCTTTCATAGGGTCCATCAATGTCTCCGGACATACCGCGGTGCAGGAACCGCAGACAAAGCAACGGCCCAATTCAGGAACGTTCTTCATCACCTTCCTCTTGAACGTACGACCAGATTCATCTGGCGTAACCACCTGGCCAGTGGACGTGGTATGTTCCGAGCCTGTAACCAGGCCCCTACGTCCTTCCTCGGCCATGCGCACCACGGCGTCTGCGATTGCGCCGATGCTCACACCCTGCGGACACCGACGCAGACAGGTTGAGTGGTAAGAACATATCCAGACGAACTCAGAAGCATACACCTCTTCCTTCATCCCCATTATCGCCATCCGGATGATACGCCGAGGATTGTATTTCTCCTCCAGCCTGCGCACCGGACAAGAAGCAGAACAGGAACCGCACGCCAAGCAATGCATGAACCCCGCATCCCCTGCCTTTGCCACCAGCCTGTCCCGGAAATCCATATCCAGGTTATTGACCAGCAGTTCCTCAACTACCCTTGTTTGAGCAGAGACTTCGGCTGCTGGCCCTTCACCGCTGGCTTCTGACTTCATCTCTTACTCTTCTCCTACCTTCTTGAACTCATCTTCCCGGAACGTAGTCAGCGGTAGCGGTTCTTCCAGACTCCGGCCTGCCAAATAGTCGAACTCCTGCTGCGCATTCTGGGATACCTTCTTGAATAGGGTTGCCAGCCCGATAGTCACCGGGCAAGAATCCTCGCATATCCCACAGGCAACGCAGGAAGTCATCATATGATTCATCCTGGTCAAATGGAACAGCATCGTCTCAGAGGGCATTCGGCTCAACCCTTTGCGCCTGGAAGCCCGCACGTGTTCGTCCAGGTCACGCTTGAAAGTATCAGAATCAAAGAAGCATTCATGACAGTAGCACACCGGGCATACCTTCATGCAGTTGTGGCAATTCAGGCAGTCGGCAAAATAGCGGACAAGGTTTTCCACGCCCATTATCTGCTTGTCCATCTGCTCGATACGTTCCCTTGTCTGCTCCTGCCGCTTTCTTGCGTGCTCGGTCAGATACTGCTTTCTTGTTTCAGGCTCTGCTGCCACGCTCAATTCCAAATTCTCAAGTAACCCCTTGCCCTTCTCGGTTGCAGCCTCCAGGAACAACTCTTTGTCCGGGTCCATACCCAGCCAGCCAATACACAGATCAAAGGTCAGAGGCTTGGCAAATTCGCACATCTGGCAAGCGGTGCGGAAGTTCACATTGGACACATATTCCTGCTGGTTGCGGACGTGTTTATTATCAAAGTCTGCGTCGTCCCGGCGCAGTTCCCGAAAACCTGCTGCCCGGTAAGTGCCTGGACAGTCAATACCAATGAGTACCAGGCTGTCAGTCAGTATCTGCCTGAGCTTCACCAACTCCACCACCGCCCGCAACTCGCACGGACGCAACAATAGTCCCACCGTCTCGCCGGCCCCTGAACCTCCGGCAATCTCGTGCACCACCGAAGCAGCGTTCACCGCCATCGCCGGCAGCAAGGGCAGCACGCTCGCAAGTCTTTCTGGTTCGGACACAAGTGCCAGTGTCGCACTGCCAGCAGAGGAAAGCGCCGGGGCCAGAATCGCCGTCAGCTTGTGCTCCCGCAGCCATCCGGCGAACACCTGGCGTAGAGTCTCCTCTGGATTCTGGTTCTGGACCTTCAGAAAACCGCTCTGATGATTATTCATCGCCATGCTACACATCCCACTGACCGCGGAACGGACTCGGCCCCTTCTTCTTCAGATACTCGGTTATCTCGGTCATCGTATCGGCGAACTTTCTGCCCTCGGCCGCAGAAATCCAACGTAGCCAAACCCGGTCTTCATCCAGACCAAGTGACCGCATAATAGACCGAAACAGCACCATCCGTCTCCGTGCTTTATAGTTGCCCGAGACATAGTGACAGTCTCCCGGATGACAGCCGCCGAGGAAAACGCCGTCTGCACCAGCAAGGAGCGCACGCAGGATATACACCGAATCAACCGAACCTGAACACATCACCCTTATGGGCCTCATATTCGGCGGATACTGCATGCGCGAAGTGCCAGCCAGGTCTGCTCCGGCATAAGTACACCAGTTGCACAGGAACCCTACTATCTTTGGTTCGAAGTCAGACTGATCAGACATGTCAGACCTCCTGTAACGCCGCGTCCACCATCGAAATCACGTTCTTTGCTTCAAATCCCTTGAGCTTGATTGCTTCCGATGGGCAGGCCGCCGCGCACGCGCCACAGCCTTGGCATAGAACTGCCGTTACCTCTGACTTACCGGTCTCCGGATTCACCCGCACCGCCTCATACTGACAAGTCTCCTCGCATACACCGCAGCCCACGCACCAGCGCGGATTCACCTGCGCCACCACTGCCTCAGTGGAAAGCTCCTTGTGAGAAAGAATCGTACACGCCCGGGCCGCAGCCGCATACGCCTGCGCCACTGTCTCAGGAATCCGGCGCGGACTGTGGCACATTCCGGCCATAAACACGCCCCGGGTGGTGAAATCCACCGGTCTCAGTTTCATATGTGCCTCAAGGAAAAACCCGTCTTCATTCAACGGCACCTTGAGCAGTTGCGCTAGAGCCGAATTCGTCTTCGGCGGTACTACCCCGGTCGAAAGCACAAGCAGGTCGGCATTGATACCCAACCGGCGCTGAAGCACCGGGTCATATACCGAGACATGCAGGTTGCCATCCTGTTGCGTCACTTCCGGCTTGCTTTCCGGGTCAAACCTGACAAACATCACGCCCGATGCCCGTGCGTCCCGATACAGCGCCTCCTTGAAACCATAGGTGCGCATGTCACGGTAGAGGATATATACGTTAGCCTTGGGGTTGAGCTGCTTGATACGCAGCGCATTCTTCACCGCCTCAGTGCAACAGACGCGTGAACACCAGGGACGGTCCGGCTCACGCGAACCCACACACTGTATCATCACTATGTATTCGGCATTACGTAACTCATCGCTCGACCCGGCCACCATATCCTCCAGCTCGGTCTGCGTCTTCACTCGTGCATCCCTGCCGTACAGATACTCAGTGGGCTTGTATTCTTCTGCACCGGTGGCTACCAGGAATATGCCATGTTCCAACTCTGTCTCGCCGCCCGGATGCTTGATTCTGGTCTTGTAGTTCCCGACATAACCCGACACCGACACCAGCTCTGCCCAAGTGAAAAGCTTTATGCGTGGATTATCCCGCACCTGCTTATCCAGCCGAGCAAGAAAGTCAGTTATATCCTCGCCGGTTTCGTTGTAGCGCATCCGCCGCAACTTGCCGCCCAGTCTTTCCTCGCGCTCAACCAGATATACCTCAAACCCCTGCTCAGCGATAGCCAGCGCCGCAGTCATACCCGCAAGCCCACCACCGATAACTAGTCCTCTCTGGGTTATCGGCTGCGGGTAAGATTCCAGTGGTCGCAACAGCCGCGCATTAGCCACTGCCATCCTTACCAGTTCCTGCGATTTTCGCGTCGCTTCCTCCGGCTGTTGCATATGCACCCAGGAGCACTGGTCCCGGATATTCGCCATTGTGAACAAATACGGATTCAGACCAGCCTCAGCCAGTGTCTCTTGGAACAACGGCTCATGGGTCCGCGGAGTGCATGACGCTACTACCACCCGGTTGAGTCTATATTCCTCAATTGCCTTGCGAATCTTCTGCTGGGTGTCTTGCGAGCAGGTGAACAGATTCTCTTCTGCATACACCACATTCGGCAAAGTCCGGGCATACTCAACCACACTCCCTACCTTGACTACGCCACCGATATTGATACCGCAGTTGCAGACAAACACTCCGATACGCGGCTCTTCGGCTGATACGTCGCGCTGGGGTGGATAAACTCTAGCCGAGACCAGTGTATTGCGGCTACGGGCCAACATCGAACCTACCGCGGCCGCTACGCCAGTCGCTTCGGTAACAGTTTCGGGAATATCCTTGGGCTCGGTCATCGCTCCACAAGCAAAGACCCCTTCCCGGTCCGTCATCATCGGCCGGAACGGGTCGGTGCGGACAAAGCCCTGCTCGTCTAGGCTAACCCCCAATTTCCGGCAAAGTTCCACCGACCTAGGGTTTGGCATCAGCGCGCTGGATACCACAACCATATCATATTCTTCCTGTTTCAATAAGCCATTCTCATCTTCGTAGCTGATGAGCAGGTTCTCGTTCTCGCCACCCTTTGAGCCCTTTCTTTCCACCGCGCTCACTTTGCACCGCCGGAACTGCACTCCGTACTCCTGATGTGCCCGCTCGTAATACTTCTCGAAATCCTTGCCGAAACAGCGCATATCCATGAAGTAGATATGACATTCCAAGTTACCGCCACAGTGTTCCCGGGCAATCACTGCTTCCTTGGTCGCAAACATACAGCAGACTGAAGAACAGTAGTAGTGTTCCTGATTGCGCGAACCCACGCACTGAATCCAAGCTATCTTCCTGGGTTGTTTCCCGTCCGAGGGTCGTTTCACGTGCCCCTCGTAAGGCCCGGACGCAGACAAAATACGCTCGAACTCAAGGCTGGTGACAACGTTCGGATAACGGCCGTAGCCGTAACCGAATTCACCCGTCGGCTTGTATTCCTTGAAACCGGTGGCAAGCACCACAGCTCCAACTTCAAGCTCGCTTTCCGTCGGCTTCATCGTATGGTCAATTGCCTTGGCTTCACACGCGGCTACACACTGCATACATTCCGAACAGACTCCGCAGGCAAGACAACGCTTTGCCTCAGCCACCGCGGTTTCCTCATCAAAGCCCAGTGCAATCTCCTGGACAAAGTCCTGACGCCTGTCAATAGGAATCACCGGTTCCTTGGCCCTCTCCTGGCGAAGAATTTTTGCCCGCACGGCCGCAGATTCCTCTGCCGAGGCTGACTCGTACCTTGGTTTCTCCCTCCCCGCGGACAAGTCTTCTCCTCTGATATACCGGTCAATGGAAATCGCCGCTTCGTGCCCGGCAGCCACGGCTTCAATCACCGATGCGGGACCGGATACCATATCTCCGCCGGCAAACACTCCCGGCACATTGGTAGCAAGCGTCAGTTTGTCAGCCTTGAAGACACCGCCTGCTCCCTTTTCAAACCCGTCGAACCCATCCGCATCAACAGCCTGACCGATGGCCAGTATCACTGTATCCGCTGCCACAAACCCGGTGTTGCAGGTATTGAACTCCGGATTGAACCTGCCTGCATCATCAAATACGCGCGTGCACTCCACTGTTTCCAGGCCTGTAACCTTACCCTCCCTGCCCAGAATTGCCTGCGGTCCCCAAGAAGGGTTTATCTTGATACCCTCAGCCAGAGCTTCCTCAATCTCATACTCAAATGCCGGCATCTCTTCGCGGCACTCCAGACATACCATTGTCACATCTTCGGCTCCGCACCGCCGCGCCGTCATCGCCACATCCACCGCCACATTACCGCCACCAATTACTACCACTTTCTTCCCGGTAGGCAACGGCCGGCCTTCGCTCGCCGCCCGCAGATACTCTACGCCCAGATGAACTCCTTCCAGCTCCATCCCCGGTATCTTGAGAGTTCGGCTTTTCTGACAACCCAGGCTCAGAAATACCGCTTTGTATCCATCACTCAGCAGTCCGTCCAGTTCCTGCCGAGTTCGTATGGGTGAATTAGTTCTGAGCTCCACGCCTGTATCCAGAATATCAGCAATCTCGGCATCAATAATCTCCCGCGGCAGACGGTACGCTGGAATCCCGTACCGCATCATTCCGCCCGGCTTGTCTGCCGCTTCAAACACTGTGACCTTGTACCCCTTGTTCCGCAGGTCTAAAGCGCAGGTCAAGCCAGCCGGCCCTGCGCCGACAACCGCCACCCTCTCCGCGCGCTCCTCGGGTTTGTCTGGTCTGGCCGACCTTTCAGACCTCTCTGCCATTGCCCGGTCGGCAACAAACCGCTTAAGCGTCCTGATAGCCACCGGGCCTTCAAACTCCTTGCGGTTGCACTCTGTTTCGCACGGATGATGACACACCCGTCCGCAGATACCTGGAAACGGCAGCCGTTCCCGCACCAGGTCGTAAGCTTCCTTGAACTTGCGTTCGGCAATGAGTGCCACATACCCCTGGGCGTTCACCCCTGCGGGACAGGCAAGCCGACACGGTGCCCGTTTCTCATTCTTTTCTATCGCCACCGCGTTCGGAATCGCCTGCGGGTAAAGCTTGTAGGTGGCGCGGCGCTCAGATAGCTTCTGATTGTACTCATCCACCACGTGCACCGGACACACCTTGGTGCAATCCATACAGCCGGTACATTTGTCCAGTAACACGTAACGGGGCCGGTGTCTGATGCGCGCACGAAACCGGCCTGGCTCACCCTCCAGCGCAACAAGCTCCGAGTAATTCAGAAGCTGAATATTCTGATGTCTTCCCGTGCTCACAAGCTTTGGCGCCAGAATGCACATCGAGCAGTCATTGGTGGGAAAAGTCTTATCCAGACCAGCCATCACACCGCCGATGGCAGTCGCTTCATCCAGAAGATACACCTTGAACCCGGCATCAGCCAGCTCCAGTGACGCCTGAATACCGCCGATACCAGAACCTACCACCAGCACCGCACCAACCGGTTTCTCCGGGCTCGCCGGCTTGTCGACCTGTGGCCTGATATCAGAACTCATTTGCTACACCTGTTCTGCCATTTCCACAATACTACGCTTGGAAAAGTTGCGGTGCGTCATTGCGCCGGAAGGACACGCCACCGCACACGCACCGCATCCTTCGCACAAGGCCGGGTTCACCACTGCAATTCGTCGTCGTTCGTCCACCTTCACCGCAGAATAGGCACACGTCTTCTCACAATATCCGCATCCCACGCAAACCGCTTCGTCCACCTGAGCGATAGTCGGTTCGTGATACAGCTTGTCCTGACTGAAAAGAGCCAGCACCTTGGCTGCGGCTGCAGAAGCCTGCACCACAGTTTCGAATACGTCTTTGGGGCCTTGACAGGTACCGGCAAGAAAGAAGCCGCCGGCTAACGTTTCTACCGGTCTCAACTTGGGATGTGCCTCACTCAGAAACCCGGAAGCGCCTACCTGCACTTTCAACTTGCGGGCAAGTTCCACCCCATACGGGTCTGCAACCATGGCTGTAGCCAGAACCACCAGGTCGGCATCTAACTCCAGTTTTGCTGCTGCCAGAGTGTCTGCAGTCAGAACCTTGACCTTGTCACCGTTGCGGAAAACCCTGGCCACCTTGCCTCGATAGTATTTCACACCGGCATCTGTTACCCGCTGGTAGAACTCCTCAAACCCCTTGCCCGGAGTCCGCACGTCAATATAGCAGACTATCGCCTCTCCATCCGGTACCAGTTCCCTGTATGCCAGGGCGTTCTTCGCCGTGTACATACAACACACCTTGGAGCAATAAGGCACACCGTGCTCCTGATCCCGGGAACCTGCACACTGCACAAACACCACTCGCTTTGGCACCCCGCCATCTGATGGCCTTCTCAACTCTCCAGTGGTCATTGCTACGGCCAAAAGTCTCTCAAACTCAAGGCTATCAACCAAATCCGCAACCTGCCCTGCCCCATACGGTGCCAGCTTAGCAATATCGAAAAGCTCATAACCGGTGGCAAAAACAATCGCCCCCACTGTCTCTTCTATTTCCTGCTCCGTCTCTGTCTGTGCTCTACGCTGTATCTTCACTCTGAAATCGCCCACATTGCCCGACACCTCAGCCACTTCAGCAGAAGTAAGCAGTCTAATGTGCGGATGAGAAGCACACTCAGCTAGCTTGGGCGCAAACACCGACTCCGCCCGCTCAAGGTAAGGAAAGGTCCGCGTCAGAGCACTGATATGCCCGCCGATGCGTGGCTGCCGCTCAACCAGTACTACTTCGTAACCAGCATTGGCAATGTCCAAGGCAGCCTGAATTCCGGCAATACCTGCGCCCACCACCAGAGCTCTTCTTGTAACCGGCACTCCCACCGGCACCAAAGACTCGTCCCATAATGCTCGGGCTACGGTCATAGCCACGATACCCTCGGCCTTATCCGTAGCCTGGTCTCTATCCTTGGTTACCCAGGAGCAATGCTCCCGGATATTTGCTATTTCGCACAGGTACGGATTCAGACCAGCGGCGGCGCATGCCTTGCGGAACGTCTTCTCATGCAGAGTAGGTGAACAACATGCCACCACCACCCGGTTCAAATTCTGCTTCAGGATTGTCTCGCGAATAAGATTCTGCCCCGGGTCTGAGCAGCAATACTGGTAATCCAGGGCTACTACCACCCCTGGCATCTTCTTTGCCCGCTCTACCAGCTCCGAGACTTTCACCACGCCGGCGATATTGATGCCGCAGTGGCAGACAAAAACCCCCACCCTTGGTCTTTTCATGGCTATCCGTCCGCTCCCTCTCGAAACTGGAAGCAGGAAGTAGCGAGTGAAAAATAGTTCTGACTACTCCCTTTCCGGCCACTCCCTCTTCGACTGCTTCCCATGGCTATCCGGCAAACTTGCGGAATGCGGCAATAAATGCCTGCTGCGGTATATCCTCGCATTCTTCCGCTGATACCATATCCGGGTCCAGCTTGGAACTTCTAGCCCGCAACAGTATCGCCCGACACGCCTCTGCCACTCTCGCATAGTCCACTCCACGTGGACACCGCGTGCCGCACACCAGACAGCTGGCACACATCCAGATGCCGCTGGACGCCAGCAGCTCACCTGCCCTGTTCAACTGCAGAAGTCTCATCGCCTTGGACGGTGGCACATCCATCATCTCTGCTACCGGACACCCACTGGTGCAGGCACCGCATTGATAACAGTCCGTGACCTTCTGTCCGCTCAGAAGCTCAATCTGGCGCACCAGTTCCTCATCAGGATGTGTATTGGACATGCTAAGAAAGTATGATAGCTTCGACTGCGGCTTCAGTCAAACTATTCAGCATACCACTCATCGTTCGCTGCAAGGCGTGCCGAAACCGCCAACTACCTGTCTGTTCGCTGCTCTGTTCTGTTTCCGGTCCCTCCACAAGACAGCCACTGGGTTAGGTTTGCCTACTGTACCAACGCCCCGGCTCCAGCACCGCCCAGCACGACCTCCCTGCCAAGACAGCTACGGTCGTAGCCAGCTCCCATGATGGGCTCTACCAAGAAAAGCAGATGCGGGTCATGGTTAACTTCCCATCGTATTCGACGGCTTGTTGAACTCCGATGCCATCAGGTTCCCCACGCACTGCAGTTGGCTCGGGGTTTCAGCAAGGCAAAATGACTTGGCAATGACGTGACGTCCGACTATCAACATGCATGCCCGCCGGCTGCAGTGGTGGACATCTGCCACACTTGGGCTATAATCCTCATTCTTACACTCGCCTTATGCCTGACGAACCCTTACCACCTTCTGACTTCCAGCCGCGGATTGTGACGTTCCTCTGCAACTGGTGTTCCTACGCCGGCGCAGACCTGGCCGGCATTTCCCGCATCCAATACCCTCCGTCTATTCGTGTCATCCGCGTGCCCTGCTCAGGCCGGGTGGACCCTTTCTTCATCCTCAAAGCATTGCAGTCCGGTGCCGACGGCGTTCTGGTATCCGGTTGCCATCCCGGGGACTGTCATTATCTTACCGGTAACTACGTGGCCCGGCGTCGCTTCGCGGTTCTTCACGACCTGCTTGAGTTCGTCGGGATTGACCCGGGTCGGGTAAGTTTTTCCTGGGTTTCGGCTGCCGAGGGCGAGCGATTTGCCGCAGTTGTGCGTGAGGTGACCGAAAAGGTACGGGCACTCGGCCCGAATCGGAAACTAGTGAAAGAACCGATATGACTCGCACCGAAGCACTCCGCCGGCGCTCGCGCGAACTGCTGGTCGCCAAGGAAGTAGCGGTAGTTGTAGGCTATCGCAGGAGCATCACCGGTCCGGCCAAGCCCGCGTTCATCACAAGTCCCGATAACTCGGACATACTCATATTCGATGAAACATGTGGCCCGAACCTTGCAAACTACTTACTCAGGGTCAGACACCTAGGCCGGATCGCAGTTGTGGCTAAGGGCTGCGACTCCCGCTCGCTTCTGGTCCTGCTGAAGGAAGGACAGCTCGAGCGCAAGAACATCCATATCCTCGGTGTCGGGTGTCCAGGCGTAATCGAAGATGAAAACCTGAGCGACTCCTGCACAACCTGTGTTCAGCATAACCCGGTCGTGTTTGACGAGATGGTCGGTGAACCTGTTGCCGAGACCTCGGGCCGAAAAGACGCACAAGACAGGCTGGTTCAGTTTGAATCGCTGTCACCGGACGAGCGCTGGCAGGAGCTCACTTCTGACCTTGCACGCTGCATCCGCTGCTATGCCTGCCGTCAGGTCTGCCCCAACTGCTATTGCCCGGTCTGTTTTGTAGACAACAACATGCCGCAATGGGTAGGCCGAACCACCGGTCTCTCTGACAATATCATCTTCCACATCGTGCGCGCACTGCACATGGCCGGCCGCTGCGTCGAATGCGGAGCATGTGCCCGTGCATGCCCAGTCGGAATTGACCTGATGCGATTCAACTGCAAGGTCGCCCGCATCGTCAAGGAACGCTTCGGCGCAACTGCGGGAATGGACCCTGCCGAGCCGCCAGCGCTCGCTGCGTTCAGACCCGAAGACCCCCAGGAGTTCATCCGGTGAACCCGCGTGCGGCGACAAAGCAGCAACTCGACGCCCTGCTTGACCGGCTGGCCGGTACCGCCGCCCTGTACGCACCGGCCCGTGTGAGAAACTGGACCGAATTCCGCCGGGTTCATTCTTATCGGGAAATTGACCTGACCCGAGTCAACACGAAACAACCAGCCAAGGCCGCCCTGTTCCCGCAAACCGAACCACTACTACGCTTTGCTGGCAACAGCACCGACGCTAGTACCAAGCCGCCGACCGAACAGGTCTGGTTCGGAGTCCGTCCATGCGATGCCGCCGGACTGGCATTCCTTGAAAAATTCTTTTCTGGCAACAGCCCGGCTGACCCGTACGTCCAAGCCCGGCGCAGCCATACCACAGTCATCAGCCTGGCCTGCAACGAACCAGCCGCAACATGTTTCTGTCTTGCAGTTGGCGGTAGTCCGACTGGCACCAGGGGTACTGACCTTCTTGTCACCGACCTTGACGGACGCTACCTGGCCGAGCCGGTGACCGGGAAGGGTGAGACACTGGTGAAGGACCTGCCCGAAGCCTCGCCAGCCGATATCGCAACCAAGAGGAAACTCGCCGAAAAGGCGGCGGCCGCGATAACATTGCGCATTGACACTGCCACACTCAAGAAGAAGCTGGACCGCAGCTTTGAGCATCCCACCTGGGAAACCCTGTGCCTGCCCTGCGTCAACTGCGGCGCGTGTACGTTCCTGTGCCCAACCTGCCACTGCTTTGACGTCACTGACGAGACGCGCAGAGGCCAGACTGCGCGCATTCGAGTCTGGGACTCATGCCAGTTCTGCCTTTATTCCCGGCACGCCTCAGGTCACAATCCACGCGTCACGCCCCGCTCCAGGTACCGCAACCGGGTGATGGACAAGTTCTCCTACACGGTTGATATGGTCGGCAAGGTTTCCTGCGTCGGTTGCGGCCGCTGCATTATTGAGTGTCCATCGGCAATTGATATCCGCGAGACCGTGACCGCACTTGTTCAGGCGCTCCCGGAGGAATAGATGACGGCAAATCCGTACTTGCCAATGCCGATGAGGGTCGAGAAGGTCACAGTCGAGAATGAAGCCCGAGACCTCAAGACATTCGACCTCTCATTCTGCCAAGAATCAGACCGAACTGGATTTGTCTACACGCCCGGCCAGTTTGCATTTCTCTCGATACCGGGCGTTGGCGAGGCGCCTTTCGGCATTGCCTCGGCTCCGCATGAGCCGGTGGTCCGTTACACGGTCAAACGTGTCGGCTCAGTCACAACTGCCTTACATGAGCTCGAACCTGGTGCGATAATCGGCATGCGTGGTCCGCTCGGCAACTCCTACCCGCTGGACATAGCCAAGGGCAAAGACCTTGTTATCGTATCCGGTGGCTTCTCCTTCACCACCCTGCGTTCGACTATCGCCCATCTGCTCCGGCCCGAAATCCGTCCCAGCTACGGCAAGATTACCTGCATATACGGCGCACGGACTGCTGGCGAACTCCTCTACAAGGACGAAATTAGAAACTGGGAAAAGAGCCCTGACATCTCACTTCACCTCTGCGTGGACAGACTTGGCAACGACACTTGGCCCAAGACCGAGGGGCTCGTACCCAACGTCCTCAAACAGGTCGCACCTTCAGCCGAGAACGCCATTGCGCTTGTGTGTGGACCGCCGATAATGCTCAAGTTTACTCATCCGGTGCTGGCTGCGCTCGGATTCCGGCCGGAACAGGTGTTTCTGTCCCTTGAGAACCGGATGAAGTGCGGCATCGGCAAGTGCGGTCGGTGCAACATTGGCCCCAAGTACGTCTGCCGCGATGGTCCGGTGTTCAGCTACCAGGAACTACTCACCCTGCCCCCGGACTACTAGCTCGGTGCCGGAAATCATGGACGCGCTTACTGAAGCCGTATCGGCTGTCGGCCACCTTGCCTGAGGTCCTGGGTTCCCCAGGTGGCTTGGCAGTATTCTTGACAGGGAGGAGGCACACCCTATAATCTGGTCGCGTGACTGACGAGGAATTCTTCGACTCGCTCCTGGCCGAGTGCATCAAGAAGAATGCCTCGGACCTTCATCTTACTGTGGGTCGGCCACCGACCCTTCGCATTGATGGCTTCCTGAAGCCAGTTGAGGGCTGCCCGGTTCTGAATCCGGAAATGACCGAGAGTTTCAAGGACATTGCAACCAAGGACGTAAAACATCTCCGGGCCCAGATTGACAACGGTGGAGGGGGGGACTTTGCGCTGACATTCCGCAACATGGCCCGATTCCGGGTTGCGGTGTATAAACAGAAGGGTTACTTCGGCCTGGCGCTACGGCTCATCCCGAGACGCATCCTGTCCTTTGAGGAACTTTTTGTTTCTTCGCATCTCATACCACGCATCAAGGGCTTGCTCGACCGGCCGCACGGTTTGATTCTGGTCACTGGCCCGACCGGCATGGGTAAGACCACGACCCAGGCGACATTTGTGGACTACATATTGGAAAGCCCACGACACGTCCTCACCATCGAAGACCCCATCGAATTCATGCACGACCACAAGAACGGACTGGTAACTCAACGTGAAGTTGGCGTGGACGTGTCAAGCTTCCGCGAGGCAATCATGAAGGGCCTGCGTTCCAACCCGAACGTAATCCTCGTAGCTGAAATCCGCGACTTGGCCACGGCTGAGGCTACGATATGGGCCGCAGAGTCCGGCCACCTTGTTATCGGCACCCTTCACACCACCACCGCACCAGAGACAGTTACCCGGTTCATTGACATCTTTCCCCCTGAAATCCGTGACCAGATTAGAATCCAGTTCTCCATCTCGCTCTTGGCCATATTCTGCCAGCGCCTTGTGCTTCGAGCCGGTGGAAAGGGCCGAGTTGGCGCATACGAAATAATGGTCGCTACCCCTGCCGTGCGCAACCTCATCAGAGAAAGAAAGATAGAACACCTGCCTTCTGCTATCCAGACCGGCAGTGCCGAAGGCAGCATCACGTTCGACGCCTATATGGCAGACCTGTACCGGGCCGGTAAAGTGACCTACGAGACCGCTATCGCCTCGGCATTTGACCCCAAGGGCTTCCGCGAGCTCATCGAGTTCGGTGCCAAGACAGGCAAAGGTCATCGCTAGCTCAGTTTCTTGTCAGTAGTTCAATAAGTTAGCCTAGGTAATCACCAGCCACCTGACTCGGTCGCACACGACCGCGCAAGCTGCCTCTTTGTCGTCGGTCGGTCTAACTGCCGGTTGTTCAACATCCAAGACACACCATCTACACTTTCCGCAGCCGGCACATACCATGCAACAGCACGGACATGCACCTTCCTGCCAACCCTAAGCTACCGGGGAGCGGCTCGTGCGGGCCGAACCGTCCGTCCGCCACAGCTCTAGGCATTGAGGGGCCTAGTCTGACCGCCCGGTCAGACTACGGAATAGGCAGGGGGTGGAGAAAAACCCTCGAGCTGGCTCCCCCGGCGGCTCGAGGGTCATTTTCGCTAAGACAGGGCACGTCTGACCCTGGTGAGTGCAACAACTGACCGCTCTTGGATACGCTCCCATTGCATTCCAGTTATCGAGCTGAACCGGACTGGCGAGATAGCCCGAACTAGCTGGGCACGTCCGAACCAAAGCCCTGAATCAGACCCGGACGCCAGTGCACCGCTGCCAACCACGAGCATCTCGGAGTTAATAAGATAGAATCGTGGCTGGACAAGACCAAAAGGCAGGCTGGCTTCAACTGAACCGACCGGGTCGTCTGGGTTGAGCTTACTAACAAGGTGCAGAAACAGCTTCTCCTCTGGTCGGTACAGACTCGGCAACCGGTCGCCGATACTCAGCTTGTCCGGCTCTGGAATCTCACCCTCACACGCAAACCCCCATGCCCGGCCTTGTTCCCGCCGAATCCACGGCTGCACCACGCCGGACCGGTTCAACGAGAGAGTTGCCATGTCAGTCTTGAGCTCAGCCAGAATCGCAAGGTCAAGCCCACCACCATGGGTCCGGCCTGCCTGCACTGCCTCCAGCCGGTTTCCGTAGCAGTACGCCACACCGCAACTCTCCGGGCCTGACTGGTCCAGATTGGCGGCAAGCTCCTTACAGACTGCAGCCAGAACGTCACCATTGAACCGTCCCGCAATCGCACAAGTCATGTTAGTCCGTGGTACCATCTATCGAGCCTTTACGGCTCATAACCATTCTAGAAACCGGCGACGATGCCGACACGCATCGGGCCAAGAGTGAACTTCATCTGTTGGTCAAAACCGTACATCTGGGCCGACACATAAGCGTCGGCCATCGAGAAAGCCAGCACCGCACCGGTCCACCACCCGAACGCATTTCGTCGGTTGCGGAGCCTGACATACTCTGCCTCGTTCCCGGCCGCAAGCGCCTGCGTTGCATCAATGTGGTCGCGGACCGTAAGCGCGGCCAGCGTGACTTCAGCCGGAGCAATTAGGCACGCCTTCCACCAGTTGCCGGTATACACCTGGCCACCACCCGGAAACACGGCCGAAAGCAGCACCGCCGTGCCGGGCGACTTCTCAGGAGCTGGTGCCGGTTTGACCGTAACTGACACTGATTCCACAACTGGCGCATCCGATTTTTCTGTCCCGAGCAGTTCACCGTACGTAACTCCGGTCGGCGCACCGACCAAGAGTAGACTGAACGCTACTAGACCAACAACCGTACGCTCTGTGTCCCTGTATCTCACATCCGTAGACCTTCGCTTGCTCTCTGCCTCGGTATTATGTCCAGCCCGGGGTCTACTGTTCACTTCCGGACCACAATCTCGACCCGGCGGTTGCGCTGCCTGCCTTCGGCCGTACTGTTATCATCCCGAGGTCGGGTTGCGCCGCAACTCCGTACTACGAATCGCTCGGCCGCAACACCCCAGCCGACAAGCAACTTCACCACTGCCGCAGCCCGTGCTGCTCCGTACTCCCAGTTCGAGACAAACTGATTCCGGAGCGCGGCCGGCACCGGTGTGTTATCGGTATGGCCGGTCACCTCAATCGTACCCTTCACCTCCTGTAATCTGGCAACGCACTGCTGGAGTGCAGTCTCGCCCTGCTTGGTAATCGTGAAGCTCTCTGGCCCCAAGAAAAGTTCGTCAAACGTGAACACTGTAAAATATGGAACGTCAGGCTGAGTCTCAAGCTCTTTGACCTTTGCTGCGAGGGTTTGTACCTCGTTGGTCCACATTCTGATTTCCTGCTCCTGCCTGAGTAACCGCTGACGCTGGGGCACATATGCCAGGTTATAGAACACCAGCCCGGCGCCGATTGCAACCAGGAAGAACACCCAGCCCAGCCAGCTTGCAAAGCCCTTCATACTAGTCTCCAATCATCACTTTCTGACCTCTGAAGCAGCAAGGATAGTGATGGCTGCGGCCAAACGTATCATCTCAGTGCCTCAAGCTGCCGCTCCAGCCGGCCCAGCTTGTCGGCCAACTCCTGCCGGCGCAGCCGCTCGCCCTCAACCACTTCTGGTCTGGCCCGCTGTTCGAAGTTCGGATTTGCGAACTTGGCATCAATTGCCGCTATTGCCTGCCTCAGTTTCGCGGCCTCTTTCTCGATTCGGTCCAACTCGCGCTCAAAATCAACCACGCCGGCAAGCGGCACATACACTTCGCCGCCCGGTATGACCGCAAGCGACGACTGCCTCGGCCGTTCGGCAGAAAACTCCAAATCGGAAACTAGGACAAGCTGTCGCACCAGCCCGACATTCT
Organism: candidate division WOR-3 bacterium; assembly: GCA_039801365.1. Classification (NCBI taxonomy): domain Bacteria; kingdom Pseudomonadati; phylum Caldifarciminota; species Caldifarciminota bacterium. The sequence continues at coordinate 21,418 of JBDRUN010000005.1, read as the reverse complement.
CCTCCAGAAACCGGGCCAGCCTGGTATCTGCCGTGTTCACAATACACCGCACCGGCACCTTGGCCGGCACCGCCATTTCCGAGCGGATGTTACGCACCGCCGCCACCAATTCCCGCATCGCCTCGACCAGACCGGTCTCGGTCTCATCCACTGCCAGCGGCTCCGGCCACTTTGACTGCAGAATGGAACGGCCTCGAGACTCTGTCGCTTGACCGCCGAATCCCAGTCTCTGCCACAGCTCCTCGGTGATGAACGGCATTATCGGGTGCAAGAGCTGCAGTGTACCCCGGAACACGTCGCGCAGAGTCTGCCTCACTGCTCCGTCGCCGGACTTCATTCTTACCTTTGCAAACTCAAGATACCAGTCACACAACTCGTGCCAGAAGAAATCGTACATGGTCTGGGCTGCGACCGAAAATGTGTAGCGCGCCATACTTTCGTTGAACCTGGCCAGGGCGGCATTGAACTTCGCCCTTATCCAGTTGTCCACCGCGGTTCGTCGCTCCAACTGCAAGTCTCCCCCCCTGCCAATAAACGGCGCAACCAGCCGGCACGCGTTCCACACCTTGTTCGCAAAATTGCGGCCCAGCTCAAACCGCTCGTCCCACAGCCGGTAGCTCTGTGACTGAGTCTCAAGATAGGCAATCGTGAACCGTGCGGCATCGGTTCCGTACTTGTCGAATATCACCAATGGGTCAACACCGATGCCCTTGGAACGGCTCATCCTGGCACCAGTCTTGTCCAGTACGGTCGAATGAATGTACACGTCCTCGAACGGAATCTTGCCAGTGAACTCGAGGGCCGAGAATATCATCCTCGCTTCCCAGCGGAAAATGATGTCCGGGTCAGTAGTGAGAAAATCAGTCGGATAGAACTTAGCCAGGTCCGGTGTTTCTTCTGGCCAGCCCATGGTCGAGAACGGCCAGAGTGCCGACGAGAACCACGTATCAAGTACGTCCTCATCCTGCCGCAGGTCCTTGCTGCCACACTTCGGACACACACTCGGGTCCTGGCGGCTGACGATTGTCTCCCCGCAGCCGCAGTACCATACCGGAATCCGATGTCCCCACCACAACTGCCGCGAGATGCACCAGTCGCGGATGTTCTCCATCCAGTCCAAATACACCTTAGTCCAACGCTCCGGAAAGAACTTCACCCTGCCGTCCCGCACCACTTCGATTGCCGGCCCGGCCAGTGGTTTCATCTTCACCCACCATTGCATTGAAGCCAGCGGCTCGATGACTGTCTCACATCGGTCGCATGTTCCAACCGAATGCAAGTGCGGCTCAATCTTCTCCAAAAGCCCCTGGGCATTGAGGTCTTCAACCACCCGCGTGCGGCACTCCTCGCGCGATAGACCGCGATACTTCTCTGGCACCCTATCTGTCATCCTGGCGTCCTCGCCAATGACATTGATGCGCTCCAGTCTGTGCCGCTCGCCGATGTCAAAGTCAACCGGGTCATGGGCCGGCGTAACCTTAACTGCGCCGGTCCCTAACTCCATTTCGACCGCCGCATCCGCAATGACCGGGACCTTGCGACCGGTCAAAGGCAGCTCGAGCATCTGGCCGACCAGGTCCTGATACCGCTTGTCCTTCGGGTTCACCGCGACCGCGGTATCCCCAAGCATCGTCTCCGGCCTTGTTGTCGCCACCACCACCCACCTGCAACCGGTCCGTTCGTGCTCGACAACCGGGTACCTGATGTACCACAAAGACGACGTTTCCTCCCTGAACTTCACCTCCAGGTCCGACACCGCGGTGCCGCATCTCGGACACCAGTTCACGATCCTCAATCCCCGGTAGATAAGCCCCTTCTCGTAATACCGCACAAACGCCTCACGCACTGCGCGCGACAGCATCTCATCCATCGTGAACCGAAGCCTGGTCCAGTCCAGACAGCAGCCCAGCCGCCTTAGTTGTTTGATGATTTCGCCGCCGTAACGCTCCTTCCATTCCCAGGCTCGCTTCAGAAATCCCTCCCGGCCCAGGTCAAACCGGGTCAAACCTTCCTCAGCCAGCATCCGCTCCACCTTCACCTGAGTGCCGATGCCCGCATGGTCGGTCCCGGGCAGCCACAAAGTCTCAAACCCCTGCATCTTCTTCTGCCGGATAAGCATGTCGGGCAGCGCATTATCCAGTGCGTGCCCCATGTGCAGAGAACCGGTCACATTCGGTGGCGGAATAACGATTGAATACTTTGGCTTGGGCGACTTCGCATCAGCGGTAAAGAAACCCTGCTCCTCCCAGAATCGGTACCACTTCTCCTCAACCGGCTTGGGGTCGTACCTGGATGGAAAGTCAGAAAGAGCACTGTCCGACATGCGGGGAATTATAAAACCATGCCCTACCCTGTCAATTCGGGGTCATGACACCCGGCGCTTAGCACTCGGGGCTACCCTTGACCCGGCACCGGTTCGCTCTATTCTGAACCTGATGCTGATCGTAAGAGACCGCATAACGCCTGCTCAACTTCAAGAAATGGCCAAGCGCACCTTTGGCAATCTGGTCAAAGCCGTTGTTGACGTCGAGCGACGGATAATGGCAGTGAACGGAGAACTGCACTCCGACGAAGAAGCGCTTCTCCTGTCGGACGGCTCCAGACAAGAGAACCTCTGGGGCATCAACATCTACCCGCAAGCCGCGCCGGATGAACTAATCGAGTTCGACTCGCTCATCAACATCAGACCCTGGCAGGGCAATTACACCCGGAACGTGGACGACCCGCAGACGCGCCAAGCCATTATCCAGATAGTCAGAGACCTCCTAAAAGGATGAACTTTCAGCATAAAGAACTGGCTGCCGGCCGCTGGCAGGAACTAGACCTGGTAGAGCAACTGGCGAACATCGGCAGCGAGGTCGAAAGGGCCATCCTCTGGAAAGAAAAGAAGAACCCGGAATACGCGACAAAAGCAATCGAACGGGTGCTCGAGCTCATGTACCTCACCATCGCCGACCCCAAGAACAAGAGCCGCCTTCGCGAACTTGCGCGGCTGAAAGAAGCACTTACTGACTACTTCTATTCGGACAACCGATTCGGCTCGTCCGACCAGCTATGGCGAAATTACTTCCTTGCCTTCGCCTTTGCCGCACGACGCTGCTTGGAGCCGGCCGGGAACAAGACCAACCCGGCCCAGCCCGGGGCTGGCAGAAAACAGCCCAGCAACAGCAACTGACCGTTCTCAGACCGACCTTGCCGCGCGCCTCACAACCCGGACGCACTCAGCAGTATTACCAACAATCTCCGACCCAGAAAAACGCACGATGCGCCAGCCTGCCGCAGCCAGCGCGTTGTCCTTCTGCCGGTCGCAGGCTGCCTTCTCGCGGCCGGCATGATACCGCTCACCATCGCACTCAATGGCCAGCTTTGAGTCGGCCGTAAGAAGTGCCATGTCAAGCAAGTAACCCCTGCCTGACTCTCGCACGAGAAACTGCCGCTCCGGCTCATATCCGAGTTCACGCAGCCGGAAGTAAAGCCGGTCCTCAATCGGACTGGTCCGAAAAAGGTCATTGATTTCCTCGGCCATAAACAACCGTTCCAGACTAGTCGGGATGAACACGATTCTGCGCATCCTCCGGCTCGGTATCGGATGCGGCAGAAGCAGAAGGTCATCAACACTGACCCGGTAGTACTCATCCTGAGCCCGGGGACTCAACGGCTCGTCCGGCAGAAGAGCAATGCGCCGGGCCCGGTGCACACCGCGCACCTTGGCGTACCACTTGACCTGCCAACGGTCTGGTCCGAACGCCGCGGTCTGATACCAGGCGATGAACCTGATATCCTCAACACCTTCCGGCGCACTCTGCACCGGAATCCGGTACCAGTGCTGGCGTTTGAGTATCTCCCAGTCCTTGCGACGGGTGATAACTGCAACCAAGGCCAGTGTCTCCTTCTCAGGCACGCGGAACCTTCCCCAGGATTGACGCCGCGACATGGTTCATTCTAACTCCGTGCAGCTACAAGAGTCAAGACAGCAGTCCTTGGCCCGTCCGCGGACGTTGACTTTGACCCCGATTACGGCATAGTTGCAGTCATGACCACAAGACGCTCGACAACCAACGAAAGAAACGTGAAAACCGTGACCCGCATCTGCCAACCCTTAGTGCTCGCGACCCTACTCGCATTCACCGGATGCCAGAACCAGAAATTATCCCTACCAGCCAGGGGCGTGCCATTCACTGCCTCGCTCTACGGCTCAACGGTGATACGCCTGACCGACAAGAACATAGACGGCTACTCGGGCCCGGGCATCCAGAACGAATACGCAAGAGCTGATGCGGAAAACTCAAGCGGACGCTATCTCGTACTAAGGAGCAACGACGGCGAATGGTACCTTTACGACCGGGTCGCCCTCGCAACCATCAGCCATCTTGAGAACCTTGGCAGTATCGAAGAACCAGAGCCCCGCTGGGATCCGGCCGATTCCAATGCGTTCTACTACCTGCATGCGACCGAGCTGCGCCGCTACGACATAGCAACGGCAAGCTCAAATCTGGTGCACGACTTCCGCACCGAATACCCTGGCTGCCAAGCCATCACGACCAAGACCGAAGGCGACGCATCCCTTGATCGCCGGTTCTGGTGTTTCATCATTGAAGATTCCCTGGACAACGTCCTGGCCGTGGTCGTCTATGACCGGCAACTCGACTGCATCATTGGATCCAAGACCAGCTTCCCTGAAACATTGAACTGGGTCAGCATGGACATGTCTGGCCGGCACTGCGTCATCGGCTACGAATCAAGACCGGCCCAGATATTCAGCCCGGACTTCAGCACAGCCCTGGACTTGCCGGCCGGAGCCAACGGCCACATGGACCTGGCCCAGACCGCCGACGGTCGGGACGTCATGGTGTACCAAAACAACGCCACGGACTGGATTGCAATGGCCGACCTTGAAACCGGCGCAGAAACGCCTCTGATCGAGATACCATTCAGCACTAACACCGACATCGGCTTACACTTCTCCGGCAACTGCTCTCAAGTACCAGGCTGGGTCCTTGTCTCCACCTACGGTGCGGAAAACCCGCCGGCCGGCCAGACCCACTCCTGGATGGACAACCTTTTATTCATGCTCGAACTCAAAGATAACCCGAGAATCGTCAAGGTGGCCGGTACCCATTGCTACACCGGAAAGCACCCAGTTTCAAACTACTTTGCGGAAGCCTATGCCAGCATCAACCAAGCTGGCACGCGGATTATCTATGGCTCAAACTGGGGCTTGTACAAACCGGACTACACCGACGCCTACGAAGTCCGGCTACCAGACGGCTGGAACCGGTAGGAGTAGGAACAGAACCACATCGCGAAACCAGCCCGCAATCCTCTATCCTGGTTACCTGGACAGACTCAATCCTGCTCGCTGATACTGTCGTGCCCCGCCGCTACTATCCTGCCGGTAATGCCCGCTCGTACTGGCCCCGGCTGAAGACCGAACCGTGTCGCCTAACGATACTCAATAACTTGGTAGCTAACCCTAGTCCGAACGTTGCCAACGTTGCCATTCCAGTTATACCCAAATCCAATTGTAATCTGGGTATCGGTCAGGTTGGCAAGATAGACCTGCGGGTCACAACCCATGTTAGCCGCTCCCGAAGTAATCCAGGCCGCCCTGAGCAGAACCACACTCTTCGTAGGGTCCACCGGCGACGACAGATTAGCGGTAACCGTGGAAGACATGTCACCATCAACCGTGCCTCGGACAACCTTACTGATGCCTGCACCGGCTGTCAGCTCTGCTGCATGAAACCCGTCGAGCTTGTCGGCATTGAAGTTTGTGACCAACGTGCCTGTCCCGGCCAGTTTCGTATCGCTGATGCCGGCCGAAGCCGACACATCCGCGTCAACGATCGTTCCGGCGGCAAGCTGGGGCGCAGGATAAGTTCCAGCAAGGTCTCCGCCGGCCGGCGTACCGGAGCGAACGTAACTGGCCGCTGGCACGCTGCCGAGATTCGCGGCATCGTCGGCTCCGAACGCGTACGGCACACTCACCAGCCGCACCCGCGGACTAATGACCTGGCCCTGGACCACCACCTCTAGCCAGCACTCCGGACCCGCAGGCAAGCTGGCAATCGGATTGGCGCTACCCAGAATGACGTTGAACAACCCGTCAGCTACCGTCACACCAGCCTGCCCCTCCTCCCACACCGGCGTCCCGCCAACCCTCTCGGCATAAAACCGGAATACCATGTCTCTGGTACCACTAACCGGTTTACCGGCCTCATCGGTCAGCCGGCCCTGATAGTTAATCGCCCGGGGAATCGAGACCGTCCCATCAAGTGACAAGCTTGTCGGCTCGGCCGGTGCAAATCCAAAGAACAGCGCGACCAACACAAGACAGACCGCACGCAGCAAAAAACGCGTCATACACGCCTCCGTGGAACTTGTAGATTCATATCGTGGCCGGAACACCGTGGCCACGGCCGCAATGCTAGCCTGACTGCCCGTCCTGTCAAGCCTGCGGCCTGCCGTCTTGGAGAAGGTTCGGACGCTGTCATACCTGTTCCCGAACACGAGAGCAGCTTCTCCTCTGGATATTCTTCTCAGCTATTGCACGCAGCCAAAACGGTCAGTTCTGAACCAGAACCTTGTGCGTCTGCGTCCCGCACGCCCCGCCGCTCAGCCGGACAAAATAGATTCCGGCTGGGATGCCGCGGACATTGTTCTCGCCTTGAGCGAGGCGCAGTACTGTTCGGCCGGACGCATCGAGCAGTTCGCCGGCGGCCTGAGTGATTCTCAGCGTACCCCTGACCACCGCGGGCAGAGAAAACGGCCGGGCGGACGAAGACGGCAGATACGGTTCGGCCACCGCGGCGCCCGAGGTATACCAGACATCGCGCTGGCTTCGGCCGGAGTAGACCCAGACCCGATTGTTCAGGACCACGGCGACGTGTCCGTCTCTCGCCACCCAGGGCGCAGCGGGCTCAATCCTTGTCCAGTCTGTGCCATTGGATGTACGCCACACGTCCTTGCAGTGGCCGGCAGACTGGGAATACCCGCCCACAAGCCAGATGTGGTTGTCGAATACAACTGCGCGACTGCTCCAGCGGTGGGGCCAGGGTGCAGAGTCGGTTGCTTTCACCCAGTTGTAGTCGGCATCGCAGTACCATACGTCGCCCAGGTTTCTGTCATCGGCCAGGCCACCAATGACCCAGAGTTTGCCGTCGTACACGACTGAGGCGTGACGGTGTCGGCCGCGCCAAGGTGTAGGCGTGGTTACTTTGGTCCAGGCGATTCCGTCATCGCTATGCCAGATTTCGTCAAGATATACGTTCCGTGCGTCGAAGCCGCCTATGATGTGAAGCCGGTTGTTGAACACCACAGTAGAAAACCCGGAACGCGCACTCCAGGCCGGAGAGGAGGTTGCCAGTTGCCAGTCTGAGCCGTTCGTAGAGTACCAGATGTCCTGACGGGCGGTATTGGCCCAGCCGCCGATTACCCAGAGGCGATCGTTGTAAACCTCACAGCCGAACTCCTGGCGACCGGGCCATATGGAGTCTGCGACCTTGGTCCAAGTCGCGCCGTCTGCGGAGCGCCATACATCAGCAAGATGGTTCACGCCCGAGACCCCGCCCAAGAGCCACAACTCGCCTTTGAACACGGCTCCGCCGACATTGGTACGGGCACTCCAGGGTGCTGTTTCAATTGCTCTGGTCCAGGCGAGCTGAGCCGGGCAGAGGCTGGCGACGATTGCAAATACCGCGCAGACGAATAGTAGACGCTTCTTGCTCACAATGCTCTCCTTGGGGACTGAAGTTATTCTACACTGCCGGTTTGACCAGTCAAAGTCCAGCGCTCCATGGCGCCGGACTTTCGCAGACTGCAGGGGTCCGGTGGAACAGACCGGAAACTCCGGGTAGATACTAATGAAAAGTCCCGTTTCCCGAGTGAAGGTCTACTCAGTCGCGTGATAGTAGAACCTTCAAGCCAAAGAAAGGAGACAGGCAATCCTACACGTAGGACTGGACATGCACAGGGAAATTCCGGGGACATAAAACAATCCTAGTCCACTCCGGGCCGGGCGGGTGTACATGTCGCCCCGCTGCCATTCTTCACGCTCAACTCTTACTCCGAATCCGCCCGCGTGTCAAGCGGAGGCCGAGTCCCACATCGTGTCTCCGAGTCTCCCGCGACTCGTCGTTTCACCTGTCGCCCACTAGTGAAATCAGAGGCGCAGCCACGACCGCAATGGCAAAGAGGAAGAGCAGGATGAGCAGCAGTTCGCCAAGCCTGAAAACCAGCCATCCTGGCAGCCTGGAGCCGCGGAAAGTCATGTCGAGTTCCTCATCCCGGTCAAGACTCGCGCTTGCCAAGGTCGCCTTCAGCGTCTGTCCGGCAGGGATGAAGGTAGTAAGTGGAACCCTTGCCTTCCTGTGGCCGGAGGCGGTCGAATAGATGCTCGCCCTGCCCATGAATGAGCGTGCCAGGAATCCGAACCTGATGACGGCATCAACTGCGAAGTTGCTCACCGCGAGCCCGATGGGGTGCATGAACGCCACAGTGAAGTCCGACACTCCGAAGTACTCCTGCACGATGTCTTGCACGATCACTCGTACTTCAAGCTCCTACGGCCCTCCGTGAGAGGCTAGAGGTACAGGGATGCCAAGTACGGTAACCGGTCTGTAGGTGTAGTAGGGAACTGGCAGTAGAATGTCCGGCGCGTCTTGTACCGGTTGCAGGTGCCGCACGGCGTAGGTCAGACAGACCATCCGCACCGGGGTGGCAACCAGAGTAATGTGGCATTCGCAGGGACCAAGGGGACTGGCTTGTCGGCGTACTACGAACGGTTCGGTGCCGGGCTTCCCAACGACTACCATCTCCGGTTCTCCGGGACTGCCGACTCCAGGACCGCCGTGGTCGCTACCCACGTTTTCTGCTCCTTGTTCGGCGGCGGGCGTATGCCGGTCGGTCGCGCACAATGGCGAGCTCGGGTTCGGCGGCAAGCGCGGGACGAGCGGTTCGGGCTCTATCGCGCAGGGCGAAGCCGAGTTGCGCGGGATTCAGCAATACAGCGACCCGGCGCCCGGTGGCGGGCGTAGCTTTGCGCAGGACAGGTTGTGATTCTGAGTCTGCCTGCCAGCCTGGTTTGATGGCCAGGACTTCGGTCATCTGGTTGCGCAGGTTCTCGGTCGGGCCGACGTGGTAGAAGTGGCTGAATTCGCGCCATACGTAGTCGGCCCACGACGCTGCTAGATGCCCGTTCTCCCGGTAGCGGTTTTCCTTCCACATGGACAGCGCCACGCCGCAGGGAAGGTCGTGCGCCACTCTGGCCAGAGCCTGTGCGTCTTCCTCGGTCCACTGGTTGTAGTAGTCTGTATGGCGACCAATGTAAGGCGGGTCGAGGTACACGAAGTCCTCTGGACTTGCCTGCTTCAGCGTGGTCCTCCAGTCCTGCGTCCTAAAGACCCAGTCCCGGCCTGCCATCGCGCTGGCAGCTTTCGCCACTTGGTTCGCAATCTTCGTGACGTATGCCTTACTGAACCGGGCCGGCTTGTGCCCGAACGGTACGTTGAAGTCCCCTCTGCTGTTGAAGCGCATGACGCCGTTGAAACAGGAACGATTGAGGAACAGGAGCCGGAGCGAGCCGCCTTCTTCGTTGAACTGACGCCGGACAGCATAGTAGTAATCGCCGCCGTGTTTCGCCAGTTCCGCTCCGGCCTGGGTCAGGTAGTCGCGTACGGCCTTGGGGGTGACCGCTCCGGTCTGAATGTCCTGATACAGCCTGATGATGTGGGCGTTGGTGTCAGAGGCAAGGCAGCGTTCGGGCAGGAGGTTGAACAGCACCACCCCGGAACCCAGAAACGGCTCAATCCATCTGCCCACGCCGTCCCAGACGATGCTTCGGGCAATGAAGTCCACGAGTTTGGTCTTTATGCCCTGGCATTTGACCGGCGGAGCCCAGACGCGCGGCAGTGACTTGGGCAGGAGTCCCTTCATTCGGTCAGCTCTTCTTGTACTCGAAGTAGGTCTTGAGGTTGTGGTACGGCGGTTTCTTCAGCTCCGCGGCCCGGGCCATATCCCTGGCCAGGTAGTAGGTCCAGTAGTCGTCGAAGAGTTTGTCGCCCTTCGGATATTTGGTGAACGGTCCGGTTCCGTTCTTGAGTTCGGCCACCGATGTAGTTGAGCCGATGTTCTTGGTGTTGCCGCTGCCCGGCCGGTCGGTCGCGACACGCCATTTCTCCTGCAGGAAGAAGTCGAAGTCGCGCACGACCGAGGGTATCCGCTTCAGCGCGCTCAGACGGTACTTCTTTCGTTCGTCAATCAGCACCGACTCGACCGCGCGGCGCACCGCAGGGAACTTGCGTTCAGGGATGTGCAGGACGCGCGCGAGCCGGCCGAACGTTTCCTCGCTTGGGCCGGAGACGAACCTCATCAGCGCAGAGTGCGCACTGCCGGACAGTGTGTAACCCAGTTCTTCCAGGCGTAGACCGGCGTTATGGGCGTCGGCTCTGGTATAGATAACACCCAGAACGAAGTGCCGCGCGTACGAACCGTAAGGAAAGGTCACGTTCTTGGCCGATTGGCGGTTGCGGAAGTAACCGGTGAACGCACCCAAGGTCATGCCGTTGACCCGGTCCGGCCCGATGCGATAGGTACTCTTCAGGTCCAGTGCCAGGCGGGTCTTGCTCTTGCGGTGTACGAACGAGATGTCCGGGTAGTGATTCTGATGTGCACTCAGAACCATGTCATATCCGTGTTCATGGCAGAACCGGACGATGACCGGAAAGACCATTAGTTCGATGACCTTGGAGACTACCTTGGTGTCCAAGCTGATGGTGTAGATGTTGCGGTATACGTCAATGAAGCCTTTGACCGTCCAGGTGTGCTCACGCGTCTCGACGACACGGAAGAAGTCGGCAAAGTAACGCTCCAACAGTGGCTTGAAATCTCCCTCAGCTCTGGCCACAGAATTGCCGGGGACTCTGCTCACGTCTTGCGCTCCCTGTCCGGCAGCAGGCAGGCGGCTGGCTTGCTTCTGTGCTGTGGCATCGTTAGTCAGTACAGCCCGAGGAAGCGTTCGCCGTTGAAGTGGATTAGGTGGCTGGGCGATTCGGCCACCCAGACTTCGGTCTCCCAGGTAATGTCGGCGAGGTGTTTCCGACCCCGCGCATTCTTGACTTTCTCCACGCGGCGATTCTCGCAGAAATCAGGGCTGAAGTCAAGGCAGAGAACTGGTGGTCAAGTGGTCAAGCGGCCCAGTGGGCCAGACTGTAACCCGGGGACAGAAAGCCAGACCTGGTTTCTGGAGCTTTACCATCGCAGCCGCAGAGGGCTTACACGTGCGTAACCGAGCGAGCTACTTTCCCTCTGGCTTTTCGCCTTTCTGCAGCAGATGACTTGGCCTGTTGACCTCGGCCAGAAGCTGCCTCAGGTCAGCAAGGTCTTCGGGCCTGCCGACGTTGAAGGCAATCTGCATTGCCTGTTCCAGTAATTCCCGGGCCTTTTCGTAGTCGCAGCTGAGGATGTAGAGTCTTGCACGGAGCTCGAGCGCTTTCCATAGCTGTTCGTCCAAACCTGCGTCTTGCGCTGCCCGAAACGCCCTTTCGGCGTATTGGGCAGCCTCTTTGATGCGACCCATCTGGACCAGGGTCTGAGCGGTCTTGCGCAGGGTCCAGGGCAGGCGTGTCCGATAGTCGCTCTGTTCGCACGCGGCCAGAGCCTGTTGAAACAGGCTCAAGGCCCGGTCAAGCTTGCCGTCCAGACGTTCCGCCTCTCCCAGGCTGCCGAGCAGCCGACCCACTGCCTTCTGGTCGTCGGCCCGGCGCGCGGCCGCCAACGCCTCGTCGAGGTAGACCCTGGCGTCTCCGACCTTGCCCTCGGCATAGCAGATAATGGCCAAGAGCCACTGGGTCCATGACCGGTCGGCAAGGGTCCCGACCGCATTCTGGATAGTCAGGCCCTTCTCGCAGTACTTCCGGGCGTTGACCAGGTCACGCTTCTGGTAGTAGGTGTAACCCAAATCGGCCAAGGAACGGCCCTCGCCCAGCTTGTCACCGGTCTTACGGTCGGTCTCCAAGGCGCTGCGCAGGCACGCGAGTGCCTCGTCCAAATTACGTGTTGTTCCCTTCTGAACCAAGACCAGCGCTTTTCGTCGCATGGCCGAGCCCTCGATGCGGCCGACCAACCGGTTACGGTCAAGACTCTGGTCAATATGCTCCACTGCCAGGCTCCACTGGCCCTGCTTGACGAAGACTTCTGCGATGTTGAGTAGTGCCCAGGCTTGCCCGCGCAGATTCTCCAGACGGACAAACATCCGGTATGCGTTCGTCAGGTTGTCCAGGGCCATCTGCGACTGGCCCCGGCGTCGGTGCACCAGACCGAGCCCGCCGTACGCCCAGGCCTCGGTGAGCCAGTAGCCATAGGTCTTGCTTATGGTCAGCGCTTTGCCGTGTTCCTGCTCGGCGACGAGTAAGTTGCCGTTGTGGCGAAAGACATTGCCCATGTAGTGATGTGACCACGCGCACAACTGCTCGCTTCCGGCTGCCTCTGCTGCCCGGAGCGCTTCCTGGTGGTGGGCCCGGGCAAGGTCAAATCGGCCGGTAGTCTGGCACAGGTAGCCAATGGAATTCGCGATGGTCGAGATCGCCTGAGGGCAATTCTCGGCCTGGGCATAGAAAAGGGCTTCGGCCAGGACCCGGCTCGCTTCCGCTATCCGGCCGGTGGTTTCATGGCACACGGCCAGAAGCGAGAGTATTGAAACCATGGCAAGGTTGTCCGCAACTGTCAGGGAAACCGCCTCATTCAGCTCCTTCGTTGCATCCTGCCACCGGTATCTCAGCATTGCTTTCACTGCCCTTTCTGTATGCTGGCGGACACTGCGGCGAAGACACAGCCCGTCGTGATAGAAGATAGGCATTCCCAGGCGGTTTCCGAGCATGCTGGCAATAGACTCAAGTCCGCGGCCTAGCTGTCTGGGAGTGGTGCGTATGATACTCGAGGTTCTCACATTTTCTAGATACGAAGATCACTCGCAGGCGTAACACCGAAACAGCCACAGAGGTGCAAGGACGTCGCTTTCGCAAAGATGTTTCCAGCCGCTGCACAACCAAGATGCCTCGTTTCACCCGGAATGACATCCGTTTCATGTGTTTGGCGATTTGGTGGCCTCTTGTGTCCGTATCTGCGTTCATCCACCGTTTCACCCGCGGTTGAGCAGTGTTTCGGGAAGTGCGGTCAAGAGTACTTGGAAGAGTCCGACGAAAAGTGCGTCGGGAAGTCAAATGACAAGTCCTTCGACCAGTTCGGCCAGAAGTCCGGCCGCCAGTCAGGCGGCAAGTCCAGCTGCGAGTCAAGCGGCCGGTTCGGCGACCAGTTCTGCGGTCAGTTCGGTCAAGAGTCCTTCGGCCGGTTCGGTCGAAGGTCAGCGGAAGAGTCGAGTGGCGAGTCAGGTCGAAAGTCGTCTCAGAACTTGCTTGGTCTGTATTTCGGCAAGTACTTCGGAGACTGCCCCGGGTATGGACTAGTCCCCAGGGGATGGGCTGCCCATCCGGCTGCCCAGCCCCCTGCCTGCCCCGCTGCCCTCCCCGCAGCCTGCCCCGGAGCCGGACCCGGGGTCCCCTGCCCGGCTGCCTAGTCCCATGCTCACCCGGCTGCCCGCCCCCAGAATGAACCGCCAAGGATGCCAAGAGTGCCAATGAACAAGCCAAAGTTGTTGACAGGCATGGTGTTGCTTCTATAATGCCCCGTTTTCTGAACGGAGGCGAAACCGTGAAGGAGCAGAGTATATCCGGACAACCAAATCCTGAGCCGCTCCGCAGCCGGGCCGCGGATGCATCCATCTTCATCGGCATGACCTCGATGCCACTGGGCAAGGAACCTGAGTTCCTCGACAAGATGATGAAGTTCTTCGACAACTACCGCAACCGCGCTGCGGAAGTCATACAATCTGCCGACAAATTCAGCGAGAAGTTCTACAGACCTGTCGCCTACGTGCTGCTAGGTTCATTTGACCTGGCAATTCTGGCGTTGACGGACGACTTCGAGTTCGGAGTCCAGACTTTCAATCCATTTGACCCAATGTGGCCGGATGGGGCGCTCTGTGATACCGAGGGGCCCAAAAACGGGAAGCAGATAAAGGAATTGCACGACGCGCCGCTAGTGGATTTCGACCACCGTGTCCTTCTGGGCCCGGGTTTTCGTGGCAAGAAAGACATGCTCACGCTCGCACAAGAGACATTCCTAGGCGAGAAACGACCGTGTGCAGCCGGCACCGAGGATGGTTTCGTGCCAAGACAGCCGCTCATTGGCATCTGCCAGGTTGAGGTCAATACCAGCTTTCTGGTGGGCGGCGGAGCAGACTACCTCCGCGCGCTGAGCAAGGCCATCAACTCGGAATTTGCAAATTGGAAAACTAGCAAGGAAGACAGCTCCAGCCAACTGATAATCACAGGCAGCTATACCTGGCACGAGCTGACTCTGCTCGTGTTCTCCAATTCGTTCCGGCGTATCATTGATTTCATTGCCCGTGTGCGCCGGATGCAGTTGATTGACCTTGGAGTCGCTCTTTGCCGCACGTGGAAGGACCAAAAGGGCAGCTCTAAGTGCTACGCAGATGAGTGGACTGCACTCCTGGAGCATGGCAACGTGTATGGACTTCACGACGCGGCCAGACAAGGACAGGTGCCTGTGGCCCGGCTGCGAGACTGGTTCGAGAACCCTGAGATGGCGAAGCCGTACCAAGGCGCTGCACTCAGCGACGCTATGAAGAGCTTCCTGCTAAGTCCTGATGGCAAGGACAGTACCAAGTTGAGTGCGTGCCGTGGAGTCCCGCCGTTCGGCACGCACATATTCTTCAACACGACAACGAATGTCGGATTCTGGGCCGGATTCCTCAAGAAAGCACTGACCGATGAAAAGATTACCCAGGCGTTGGCCCAGCCTGACGAGACGTGTTCCTCCATCGCTGAGACGGCCATTCAAGAAGTCGTTGCCTCGTGCAGCGACCTAGTCCTGGACAAGAATGACGGCAACGACGGCAAGAAAGAGGGGCTTTTCCTGGTCCGGCGCTGGAGCGCCAAGGCCGGACACAAGGCCAGCGCCGCAGCCGGCGTGTGCGGAAAGAACAAGGTGGAACGACTTGTCGTAGCCACCGGCCGGGCTGATTTCTTCTATCCGTGCGAACCGCCCGACGGAACAGAACATCTGACATTCGAAGCACGTAGCTCGTGGGACATAGTGGCGGTCACAATTGAAGACTTTGTCAATCTCCGCCGCTGGAGCAAGCAGGTTGGACAGCCACAATGCCTTGGGTGGTGCGGACAGAAAGGCGAGCAATCGGCTGGCGCCCTAGCCGCGAACTCTACGGTTGCGATGGCATGGAAACCGGCAAATGATGAGGAGACAATCCCCCTTGGACACTGCAGCGCAGACGACATCCGCAAGGAGTTCGCCTGCGGGTTCTACGTCATCAACACCGTCTACCGCCAGCTCAAGGAGTTACGCGTGCCCAAGGTTGTAATGGAGCGGGTGCTGAACGCGATCGCCTTGTACAACGACGGCATTCTCGACAACTTCCTGTTCAGTTGTTTTCTTGAACTTCGGCCCTACCTAACACGTATCATTGACTTCATCCGCGATCAGGCGGACAAGCACAGACAGGGAAAGCTTGAGGACCTCGCCGGCACCGTAGCCAAACTCAATGAGATGGTCAGCAGCTTTGACACCGGTTGGCGCAACCGGTTCCACGGAGGGTGGAGACTTGGTGAGATTTCCGACTTCAACCTTGAGTTCAAGGGGGGAGTACAGCAGCTTGTGTCCGCCATCCATGCCGCGTACCTGCGCCTGAGCTGGTGCTTTACTCACGACACGAGGGTTCTTGCTACGGTCACGGGCGACCCCAAAATCACCGTGCAACATGGCGTACTGCACATGAGCTTCTTTGACATCTTCAAGCCCGAGTTTTTCGCAGCGAGGGTGGGACATGAATCGTCCGAGGCTCTTCTCGCCAAGCCCGATGACGACCTACCCATCACTCCTCCCGACGGCTGGCTCCGCTCCCGGAGATTTGTCCAGCAGCTGGCATGGGTCTCTCCTCAGAATCGGCCACAGATGAAGGTAAGCACTGCGGCCAACCTGCGCGACCGGCTGGCAAAGCTCGATTGGGCAATCGGCAACAGGCAAGCCGCCGGACCTGATTCGCTCAACGAACTGACCGAGGCGGTGGCCGGGATACTGGAAGAGCAACGCTCGATGCAAGAGGCGTACAAACAACTTGATGGCTTCCTGTTCGTCTTAGCGAGGCCGCAGGGCCAGTCTGTTGACAATTTCCGGGCGGCGACGCGGTTAGAAAAGCAGAATTTTCTTCATGGCTTCTTCTGTGAGGGTCGGAGGCTTATCGGCCAAGCCCCGGTGGATAAGGCACTCTGGGATGCACTCAAACATTTGCTCGCCAAGTTCCTGTCGCCTGAAGCGCTGCTGGCCAGCCTTGACCAGGGAGACCACGTCGCCGAGGAGCTCATCACCACAGCACTCAGCAGCGGCCTGACTGTGCGGAATGGCAGGAATGCCACAAGTGAGACTGCCCGACAAGCTGAACAGCTTGCACTGAACCTCAAGAAGTACCGGAAAGTTGAAGCCTGCAAGCAGGACCTGACCGGGCTGGAGCGTGCCCTCAATGAGGCGGCTGAGTTTGTCCGTAAGTACTTGCTGAGACCTCCCTCTGCGGCCGGGGCGCTTCCCAGGCCGCTACGAGCGGAATGTCTGAAGGTGCCTCTACTGGAGAGCTTCCTCAACGAAGGCAAGCTGATGCTGTTCGACCAGGTCTTCGCCGACATCTGTAACTTCCAGACAGTATACGGCGGAGACAAGGACGGCGGCGAACTGTTCAGCTATTGGATGCTGGCTAGCTTTGTGGTCGAACCGGACGTCTGGGAGACACCGACCCAGGCAGGTGCTGATGTGTTCCGCAACATGCTTATCAGGATGTTCCTGGTCTTGGGCGCGGCCCCATCTGCGAAGCAGGACGAGACGGTCTGGACCCACGCCGAGCAAACGGTCAGGAAATACTGGAAGCAGCTTCTGGAGCTGGGCTTTGTCACCAAGGAAGAACTACAGAAGGCCGGCCTTGGAGACGAGGACCCGATTGGCCAGGCTCGCGTGGAAGCTCAGGGGCTGCGTCGAGGGACACTCGCGTGGTGGTTTGACCATGCGTACGTTCTGGCCACCGAGCCGCTCGGCTTGGCCAACTGCTGGAAAGACAGGCAGGACTTCGAGACGTTTCTGCACAACGGACACAGGGAGTATGCGCTTGACGCAATCCCCGGGCCGAATGACAGCGAATGGGCGCGTGCTGATTTGGACCGCTGGTTTAAGGATGCTAAGGATGTCCTGAGAAAGGGCGAAGCCTGGGTTGCCGGCCGGATGCGGCCGATGCTTCGGGAATTCGCCCTGTCCGATTGGAGAAAGAACGAGAAGTCGCCCTACCCCTACGAACTTGACCGCTGGTTCGACCTCTGTGAAACCGTTGCCGTTCTTCGGGCCTATCTTTCGCTCCTGAAAGAAGAGTCCGAGAAAGACGCCGGCCCAATCCACCTGGCTAAACGCGAGCCGGACGGCAGTTTGGGTAAGTACAAAATCGAGACTCACGCCCGTCTGCTCTTTGACCAGCGTGGCGGCACCGTGACCTTCGACCCGGAGTTCAGGCGCAAGTACTTCATGTGGCGCTGCGCCCTGATTATGTCGCTGTACGACATATCCGAGAAGGCGAAGCTCATCTACTGCTGCGAGAAGCCAAGACTGCTGCCCGAGGAGCAGGCCGAACCTGCCGCACCGGCAGGAGCCGCGGCCGAGGAGCCCTAGTCCTGGCTTGCGTCCCACGGTCTTGTTACCGTACCAAACGCAGTTGCGTATCTTCGTCCGAGCAGTAAACTCTACCCAGGACACAGCCAGATGCCTCAGATAGACGGCGAGCAACTCAAAGCAGCGCTGGTTCAGGCACAGGAGTCGTTGGAGGGGATTCGTACCTTAACTGAGGCTTTCATCCGCCACCGCATCCGGGAGTATCGGCAGGGCGAGTCCATCGAGGAAGATGACATCACCGAGAAGGTATTCCAGCAGTTGGCCCGGGCGCTCTGTTCTTATGATAAGGATAGAGCCGCCAATCCGTTCGCCTGGTTCATGACCGTTGTTGACCACCGTATCATTGACTACTGCCGGCAGCACAAGATACCAATTGCGTCGCTCGATGAACCAAGGCAGAGCCGTGACCAGGACAAGGAAGAGCGGGAACCATCAGAGCCTGCCGATACGGTGTCACCGACGCCTAGTTCTATGCACCGACAGATGGAGGCGCACGAAGTCCTGATTGAGGCAATGTCGAGGCTTTCTTCGCCTGCCAGGCGGGAAATGCTTCTGATAGTCACGCTTTTCCCAGAGCTGTCGTACGAGGAAATTGTGAAGATAACCCATCACGTCAGCGTGGACGCGGCCAAGGAGTGCAAGTCCCGGACAATGAAGGAGATGCGAAAGCACCTTGCCGACATGGGATATGACCCGGCAATGTTCGGCGCGCTACTGCGTGGAGAGTAGCCGTTCACAACGCCAGGCGCTGTATTGCTTCTCGTCTTCGCGGTCGTATCTAGTGTTACTTGTCCACCCCGCCTTCGTATCTAGGACATGAGTGAGCGTGAGCGAGTGGTATGGTAAGGCTGTCTACCGCACGGCTAACCCATCGGCTGCGTGGTTGTTATTTCCTGGGCAGCTTCATGCTACTTCCTAGTCGCCAACGATGAAAGGAGAATGTGGTGTACGAGCAAAGCCAAGTGACCTCAGCCAGCGACTTCTGCATATCTAAGCTGGTCGAGGCAATTAGGGCAGCACGAGAGCAGGAAAAGGAACTCCCGGTCGAGTTCGACGATGGTGCGTTGCTTCTCAGTTGGGCCCAAGAAAACGGCATAGCGCCCGAAGACCAAGAGAGTTTCGTCAAAGAAGCGCGGGCGATGTTTGAGACCGAAGTCGTGGTCCGCGGCCTGGTTGAGTCCGTGAGGTTCACCGAGAAGAAACGTAGCACAAAGACCGTATCGAGCGAAGATGTCGCCTACCGGCACCCTGACTCGCTGTTCAGCCCGGTCTATACGCTGATCGAACGCCAGCGGCGTAAGTAGCCCGACTGCTCTCGGCAGTCCAAGACAAGGCCCGGACACACTCCGGAGAATTCGACCGACCGGAGGTGCCGTGGGCAGTGACACTGTCGCCTGGCCAGACGGCAGAAGGCAGTCCTTTGAGCCCGATCTAGTGCTGAGGGACACTTGACGGACGGCCGATTGCCGTCCCTGCCCAAGGCCTGACGACCCCAAGGCTCCGCGTCACGGTTTCGCCTCCGCTCTCGCGGAGCCTTTGTTTCGGGCTGAAGTGCGCAGAAACGGAACCACGGACAAACACGGATGAACACAGCTGTTCCGAGGAGCCGAATGTAAAGGGGCGGATGCAAGGAGGACAACGCCTTTCGTGTCACTTCTCCGGCCTCTTGACGTATCTAGGGCTGTGATGCAGCCTCCTGTCCTAGTCACAACCAGACGGTCCGGGCTGAGGCGCGTCTCCGCCCGGACGAACGAAAGGAGCGCCGCACAACGTCACTTTTCTGCCGATGCTTCGTATCTAGTCTCCGCGAGCAGTGAAATGGCGTCTTACCTGCTTCACCATATTTTCGTTCGGGACCGCAGTCCGCCGCTGACGGCCCCTGACTTCCCTTACAACTCGTGCCCTGCCAGGCAACGCGGCCGGCTCTCTTCGCCACATTCTCGAGCCTTCTTTTCGCGCACAAGATTGCCTGGTCCGGTCGGACCGGCCCCGCAGGGGGCCGGCCTGGCAATCAGGTGGCCTGCTTGGCACACGACCCACGGGAGAGAAAGCGCCAGTTTGTCAACCTGTGAAGAAGTAATTCCGCAGTTCCAGGCGAGTCACGCTCTAGGGCCGAACTCTACCCGTGGTCTGAGTTACCCTTGACACATCTCGCCGTATCTTTGAGTGCAATCGGATGTTCTATGACAATTTGGAGTGTCTTTCCGGCAGCAGCGCGAACAGCCCGGCGCGAACCAGCGAGAGAGACAGAGAGATAGTTTCTAACCGCCTGCCAAGCGGCGGGCAGAAAGGAGAAGGCTATGAAGCCACAATCGCTTGACCGTGAGTTTGCTGAAGTGCTGGACCGTATGCGCCACGGCAAGAAACCACTGTCGGTTCACGGACTCAGCCGGCTGCAAAGCGAACGGGCACTGCGCGACATCGCCGACCCATTGCTTGAAGGCGCCGGCCTGAGGCCGGCGATACTGAACGAATACCGCTGGTTCGTACAGGAGCTTGCCCGGCTGTTTCGGAGCCTGGAGGGTAACGACCTGGCCTTCTACGTCGAGGCCTGCCTGCGCAAGTGGCAGTCACTGGGCTTGGAGACAAGAACAATGCAGTTGCTCGTGACCATGCTGTTCGAGCGTCTCGCACCTCAGGCCCGCAGGCGTACCGCGAAGAATGCTTCGACCAAGAAGCACCGAGGTGCCGGATGAAACCCCGAGTCGGTCAGACGAACGGAAGCCGGCGCTACGCGCCCGATGTCCCGGCCATTGTCCGGGCCTGCGGTGCGCCTGAGCACCAGGTTCCAAGCTACGTTGCTTTCGGCCAGGAGCTGCTCTGCGCGATGAGGCGGCCCCCGGTCCCGGACTTCACCCGGCGCGCCAAGCGCATCGTCGTGAAGTGGCATAACCGCGGACTATCCGGCCTGCTCCTGCGTCGGATTGGCTTCGAGATAATCGAACGCCGGTTCGGCCGGGTAAGAGAGGTAAAGGATGGCTGCCAGTATTGAGCGGATATGCCAGAAGTACGAACGGGCCTTGAAGCAGGGCCGAATGGCCCTGCGCCGGGACCAGGACGCCGAGGACCAGGTCGAGCAGTTCCGCCAGGCTCTGCAGCGCAACCGGTGCCTTGAGTCCCGGGTGCGCCAAGTGCTGAACGAAACCGGCGTGATGCTGTGTGAACGGGTGACTTACCTGAACTTCGGCCTGCGGGTTGCGAAATTGACCCGAAGGTACGAGGGCGAGACCCTGCGAAACGAGCTGCGCCATGCCTTGGAGCACTCGGAGTACTTGGGAGCCCGGCGAGCAGTGCTCTTGGACATCTGCCGGAAGGTATTCGAGATTGAGCTTTGAGCATCCGGCTCTTTGACAACTTGGAGTGCACCACGGCAGAGATGGCAGCAGAATCTGTCGTAGCGACGGCCGGCCCGTGCGGCCGGGCCGGCCATTGCCGCAGAAAGAAGGTGAAAACGACATGCCACCGATTGACCCAACCAAGCGCATCGCCAAGTGGAATGCGAAGTACAACCTCGACCGCGTCACCGGAACCCTCACCGACCTGCGGCCATCGATGTACGCCAGCGTCCAGGCGGTGTTTCCCTTGATAACAGCCATGGAGCTGCAGGTGAAACAGGTTCTGGACC
>JBDRUN010000004.1 GCA_039801365.1 candidate division WOR-3 bacterium | reverse complement strand
CATGAAACTCCGGCAGCACAGCTCCCGGCCACAGTGCCCAAGTCCCCCTACCATGCGGGCGTGGTCCCGGACGCCGATCTGTTTTATCGCCACCCTGATGTTCAGCGCTGATGATATCACTTTGTGCAATGCCCGGAAGTCGAGCCGCTGGTCCGAGACAAAGTAGAAGCATACCTTCTTTCTATCCCAACGCCAGTGGGCGTCAACTACCTTCATTGCCAGCCCGAACTCGTCCTTCTGCCGACAGAACAGGCTGAGTACACGGCTGGTCTTGAGGTCAAGTTCAGCCCGACTCGCGAGGTCTTCCGCGGTCGCTTTGCGGAGTACGATACCCTTCCCCTCATTACACTCGGTCGGACCGACCACGCGACCAAGGTCCTCACCCTCTTCGTCTCGGATTATCACCTGGTCCCCGGCCGTAACCACTACGCCCCTTGCCACAACGCACACCTCAGACTTGAACGGATGCAGCTCGACCACTACTGACTCCGGTTCTGGACCTTCGCCCTGCACTCTCTGGTTCCCAGTCATTGGCCGCGGGTCATTCGTCATTTGACCTATCTAAACAGCTCCTCTTCGTCCGGTGTCAGAAGATTCTCGTAGCCGGTCTTGGGCTCGTCCGGGCTTGTGGTGTATGCCAGTCTGAAGTTATCATCCCCGGTAAGGTCAATGAATACGAACACATAGCCGACACCGTAGTAGCGCCAGTACTCACGAGGCTTGCGGTCTACCTCTAGAACCCGGCGCTCGACCTCGTCCGGCTCGCCATACTTTACGTAGATGCGGCCCCGGTCGGTATCAATGCCCGATGTCCTCGATGTTCTGAACTTCCTGGCCGCGGTATCCATTCTCCGAGCGAATTCAGCCAGGTTATGTCTGGCCCAGAACCAGGCAAGATACGCCTCTTTGCCCGAGTCGGAAAGTGCGTTGTAGTAACTAAGCTCGCGCGGCGTTGCAATGTAAGAAAGCTTACGGTAGTACTGTTTCTCTAGTTCACTCATTTGCAGCCGGTACGGTGTTGTTGGCCTGGCTGCCTCGGCTGGACTGCCGACCCAGAAAACTTCTTCTTGTGTGCGGCTTTCCTTGCGACCTCGGTCGTACAGTTCGACCGCAAGTACATACTCGCCGGCCGTTAGCCCTTCTACACTCACTCCGAGTGCTGAAGAAACTCGGGCACCGGATTTATGCTTTACGATTGTTTGCTCGGCGAAGTTAGTCTTATGTTCATTTGAACTACCGCTGGGGCGCCGTATGCTGACTCGGACCTCGTAGCTGTCTTGTGCCGGGTCGAGTCCGTAGCCCTCGTAATAGAAATAAACCCGGTCCAAACCTGGGGTACCGTACCGCCGCGTCGGATTGGGAATCACCGAGAAACCGCCACTCACCGTATCGAACACCACCCCGGCCGCAAGCTGCAACGAGCTTAGCGCAAAACCATACTTGAAGTCCGGTACATCAATGCTGTCTTCGACACTACACGCTTCAGTGTAATCCGTGGTCTCACCGCTCGTGTCTGACTGCACTTCGGCCGGCTTTGCCACCGTCATCCGGAACCAGTACCGGCCGGGTAGCATGGACACACTGAACATATCAACGAAAGTCCGTTGGGTTTCTCTGGCCTCGCTGAATGAACCGAGCCGGGCCTGTTTGAAGATGACCGCGTCTTGGCGATACCCGCGATCTCCCTTTGACTCAAACCGGATGCTGAACCGGGCGACAAGCCCTGTGTCACCTGCCTCGTAGTTGAGGCGGTCGTAGGGAATCGCATAAGAGAATTCCACCCTGGTCGAGTCCTCGTTGCCCTTGAATGCCGCCCAGTCAACGCTGAACCAGTCCGGCCGTTCACCGGCATCCAGGCCGGCCGCGGGCTCGGCGCTCGGACGCAAAGCGTCTGATGCGAGAGATGGCGTGCCTAGTGCGCACAGTGTCATCCAGAGGAGAGTACTAATTATCATTCAGGGCTCCAGGGTTGGTAAGCACGTACTCGCCGAAACCATATCGGTCGACAAACAGGAATTCAAGTCCCAAGTCGTAGTAGTACCAGGTTTCACTTGCTCGGACATCCAGTTCGAAAGGCCGCGAGTCAATGTTGTCCGGCGGGCCGTACCGGACGTACACCCGGCCGCGGTCGCTCTTGAATCCTCGGTCCGCGCCACCAAAGTGTTCTTTAGCGTAGTCAATGCGCGCGAAGTATTCTTCTTCCCTTTCGTTTCTGGCCGTGGTCGGAGTCGGGTCTTTCTTCTTCCAGAAATCGTTCCAAGCCTGCTCGCGTTCTTCGCGCGGCCTACGCTTCAGCTCAGCCATCTCCGCGGCCGTTGCAATATACACAAGTTCTTCGACCTTCTGCCGGTAGGCTTGGTCGTCAAGATAGAACGGCGCGTCAATCCGGAAATCGATCCGGCTCGCATTGGTCTGGGCGTGCGGACCGAACGCAGTTGCTTCCAGGCTATAGGTTCCGCCCGGCATTCGTGTCTTTCCGGCCGAGTCAGTCAGTGCGATCCGATAGCGTGCGTTCGAGTACCTGTTCACCGCTTGGTCGGGGTCAACCTGCGAGTCTGGAACAAGGGTCGCAGCGGTTACAACTTTGTTACTACCGTTCCTGATAAGGAATCGGAAGCTGTCAGCCCGCGTGCTTGGTGCGACCAGTTGAGCCAGAGCCTCGAGTGTATCTCCGAGACGGTATGTCCGGGTCGGGTTAGGACGACCTGCCCGGAGTAGTCGGACCAGAAGTTTCGACCCAATGGCTTCAAGTTCGAACACCGTGCTGGCCACGCGATCACTGGAGTAGTCAGAGACCTGTACACGGCACCGGGTCGCTCCGGCCGGCACCATGATACTGACGGTACCGGCAATAGTCGAGTCGCGTTCAACCGTGTAGTCGTACTCCGGTACCTTGGCGATTAGCTGCCATATGTCTCCCGCCAGTGGGTTACCGGCTTGATCCAGCAACTGAACCGCGATGTCGAATCGGGCGGCAAAGCTGTCATTGTACCTAAGGAACACAAGCGAAGTTAGCGGAATTTCGTAGGATAGCTCAAGGTCTGTTCCGCTGTCTGGCCTCGGGTATTGCGCCATGTCAAGCGAGAGCTTGAGGTTTCCTAGCACTTGAAGTGAGCCGATGATAAGAACGACAGTCAGAGCCATCGAAAGTATAGTCTAGGCTGCATGGCACCGAAGTCAAGGAAACCGGCATGTTGCTATCAAACATGTTGACCCACTGGAACTTACATCCTCCTGGATTCTTCTATTTCTGACAAACGAGTAGTGGCAACCATGACAATGAAGCTGGCGCCTCGGACATATCCAGACCGCGGCTCTTCCACTACTAGGGGCTCGCCCGGTCCGACAAACAGCGTCGAGACAACTCTGACAATCCGAAAGCCTGCCTCCCTTGTGACCTTTGCAACTTCGGGGAGAGTCCAGAACCGTGCATGGGTGAAGAGTGGGTGTCCTGCCTTGGCCTTCTCAACATAGCTCGCTGCCCACTTGCCATCACGGTCAAGATAGCCATTGACCAGCCGACCGCAAGGTCTGAGAATGCGTCGGCACTCGGCAAGGACCCTTGCCGGCTCAGTAAGGAACTCCCAAGTCGTCAGTAGAAAGACCGTGCCAAAGCTCGCGGCCCGAAACGGCATCTTTTCGCCCTCGCCGTGCAGCACCTCGATACCACGCTCTTTCGCCTTGGCCAACAAGGCGACCGACGGGTCAATGCCAAGCGGGATTCCAAGCGCCTGGGCGAACCGGCCGCTGCCGCATCCGACCTCAAGCCAGGGCTTGGGCAATGCGGGCAGAAGCGGTCGGAGTGCGGCAAGCTCAGTCTCAAACGCCGTTTTGCCTTTGGTGTCGTACCAGGCATCGTACCGCTCAGCGAGTTCGTCGAACGGTGATTGCGGGCTCATCGTTCTCGCATCTTACTGCTGGCAGTTGCCTCATGTCAATGGTCATACTTGGCTCGGCTTGACTTCCGCCGGCTGCTCGGTTAGATTCTGGCCCTGGCGCCCGTAGCTCAGATGGATAGAGCGGCAGACTCCGGATCTGCAGGCCACGCGTTCAACTCGCGTCGGGCGCTTTTCCTGTCTTGCAGGAACCATTGAATCTACCGTGCTGGAGGTGTGATGGATTTCTATGAGGTCGTCCGTCACCGTCTGAGTGTCCGCGGCTACAAACCTGACCCGGTCCCGGAAGAAGTGCTGACCCGCATCCTTGAAGCCGGCCGCCTTGCTCCCTCGGCAAAGAACATTCAGCCTTGGAAGTTCATCGTTGTCCGAGACCCGAAGGTCAGGCAGGAACTGGTGCCAGCCTGCCGCGGCCAGCAGTTTGTCGGTGAAGCGCCGGTTGTCATCTGCGGGTGTGCGCTTGAACAGGAAGCTTGGCACGGCATGGGCGGATATTGGAGTGCGGCCGCAGTAGACGTAACAATTGCGCTAGAGCACATGATCCTTGCGGCTGCGGCCGAGGGGCTTGGCACGTGCTGGATTGGTGCATTCATTGAAGCAGAAGTCAGAAGAGTGCTCGCGATACCCGAAGATGTGAAGCCGATCGCCTTGACTCCGCTGGGCTACCCGGCCAGTGAGCCCAGGCCCCGGCCGCGCAAGCCCATTTCGGAAATTGTCTGCTACGACCGCTATGTCTAGCAGGCCCAATTAGGCCTATTGACCCTGTCCCGCTGCAATATCTTTCTCCATCACCACCGCGTCCTCACCGTTCGAGTAGTAACCCCGACGCACGTAGGTCTGGACAAACCCGAGCCGCCGATAGAAAGCCTGTGCCTCGGTGTTTGACTGTCTGACCTCCAGATAAACGGACTTTACACCGCGTCTCCGGCCAAATGTCTCCAACTGTTGCATGAGCGCCCGGCCTATACCTAGACGTCGGAATGCCGGCTCGACCGCGATATTCGCTACGTGCAGCTCCTCCTCAGCCCAGGCAACCGCATAACCGGCCAGACGCCCATCTTTCACTGCGACCAATGCCAGGCTGTGGGGTCGGTGCAAGTCCTGTCGGAAACAGGCCTGACTCCAGGGCTCGACAAATGTTGCCTGCTCCAGCTTCTCGACGTCATCAAGGTCTTCCTCGGTCATGGGCCGGATGAGAGCAGCGGTAATCAAACCTTCCATTGCGCCAATGTCGCTCTGGTTGGGCGTTCAGCGTATTACGTGCAGCCAGTCGTGGAGCAGAAAATAGAACCGGCCGATCAGGAGCGAGACACGAGCCATGACCGTGTACCCGAACGATGCTCCGAACGCAACCATGATGAAGATGATGCCGACCCGTGACAAAACACCTAAGGCACCTTTGTGCTCTTTAGAGAAATAGAAGTAGAATAGCGTCGCGATTACTCCAATATAGACCACGAAGTTGTTGACCGTGATAAGCGGCCGGAGAGTGTCGGAAATCTGGGGCAGAAGATACCCCTGGACGGCGGCGACCAGCCCAAGTCCGGATCCAATTCCGACGGTGAACGAAATCGGCCAGCGCGAAATCCAGGCAATCTTTGGGATTGACCGGCAGAGCATCATTATTCCCAGAATTGTCGGCACGACGAGAATCCACGCCTCCCAGTAGTTGTGCTCGGCCAGATTGTTTCGGAATGCATCTACAAGCATCGGGTACACGTCGAATGCCCACGCATAGATTACCGCGAAGCCGGCCGAAGTGCCGACGTAGATGTGCTCCGCGACTTTGTAGAACGGATTGTCCCGATACAGAAAGGAAAGAATCGCTAGCGTGAGTGTGGCCGCGATCCAGGTGCCGATGATATTCAGTAGCATATGGTGGTGCTCAATGGAGCGAGGGTCACGCCTTCCTTTTCCTTGACAGCAGGTAGCCGATGTTGCCGATGACAAGGAGAAGTATTATCAGTCCGTGCGCGGCAGACTGGGCCGGCATGCCGAGCGTGGCCGAACCCGGCCTTTCAACGAGTGTCTCATACTCGGATGCACCCTGCAATCCGCCGATTAGTCCCTTTATCTGGCCTGAGTGCAGGTACTGATACAGATTCGGCGCATTCACACCGGTGCAGCCCACGATTATCGCCTGATTGAACCGCCCGCCCACGTACTGGATCCAGGCATCAGCAACGCCACCGTGCGCCAGGCTCACCAGTAGTGCGATATCCTCGTAGTTGTGCACCTGGCGCATGAACGGGAATGAATCAACCGGTACGTTACGGTAGTCGGTTCGGAAATAGTCTCGTATTTCTCGCCCCATTCCAACCATCATCGCGGTGAATCCTGGCCGGTAACCGAAGTTCACGTAGTCGTCGCCGTACTTCTTGCCCATTTCGGGCGCAACCTGGTCGAGTGCAATTTCTGCTAGCGGCAGCCCCAGGGCAAGCTGTCCCATCACGATAACCTTAAGATTTTTCTTGAAGGCATGACGCAGGAGGGCCACCAACATCGGCTGGACTTCAGGCGCCGATGACGGGTCGAAGTCAATGGAAATCATTACGACCGACCCGGCCGGTAGCCGGTCAACCGCGCCAAACGCCTCCCGTACCGGCTCGGAGACCCTTATGCTGGTTTTCGGCCGGACGATAATCGGCACGGCCACGACCAGAGCCAGAAGCAGATACAGAACCTTGCGGTCAACGTTCGCAAGCCGTTCCCAGAATCTCATGACATGTAGGTCCGTTCAATTCCCAGAATGATGCGTAGCGACATTGCAATGCCGCCCAGTGCCAGACCGATACCAATGCCCCGTACTGCGGCGGCAGTTGCAATTGACATCAACCAGTCCTTGACCGCGGCAAAAAGCTCTAGCCCGGCGAATTTTCCCACGTCCACACCCGGGACCACCAGGTGAACGAGCTCGCCGATGCCGCGCCAGATGGAACTGCCCAAGGGTACGTTTCCAAGCATCACAAGACAGGCGGCAATGAGCAGCAGCGTCGCCGCGAAGTTGCGCACCCGGAAAGCCCGGTACGCCGCGGACACAATAAAGAACGCTAGGCTTGCAAACATCGTGGCCTGAAGCGGTATTATCATATAGGTGTACAACCACATGAAGGGCGCGCGCAGGGCAAACGGTGACTGAAACCGAATCCACGAGTAGAACCCGAGTCCCATTGTCCCGGCCAAGGACAGGACCAGCAGCAGGCTGTAGGGCCAGCCTTCGGTCCGGCGGATCACCCGGGTAAGATGGTGCCGGGTCAGGGAATCAAGTCCGAGCAGGAATGTGAACCCGGACACAATCGCGTACCAGTTGAGGAACCGTGACTCCAGGTCGCCGAATGGCCGGTGGGGAATGAAGAACGCAACGATGAGCAGGAGGGCGGTCACGAACACAACGGCCAGCGGCACATTCCTCTTCAGCATGTTTCTGTCTCGCTCCTCATTGTCCTCAGTAGGCTGGTGTTGCCCACCTTACTACAGTCTCAAACACTGACTGAAGCCACGGCGCCGGTTTCGACACCAGCGTCGCCAGTGTGCCCAGAGCCACGGTGCCCGTAATCAGCACAATGAGCCAGAACCGGATGAAATCCTCACCCTTCAAGGTGCCAAGCATTACCGGCTCCGGTCTAAGATAGCACGAAGCCGCGTAGATCTCCTCGCCGATCATGGTATAGTCACAGGCTGCAACAAAGAACGGCAACTGCGTCGTCTCGGTCGTGCCTGCCAGTTGAATTGCGCCGACCGAATGTCCGGTTTCGGCCATAATCAGCGACTCGGCATAGAAATATCCGAGCCAGAAAATTGCGCCCGGCTTCTCGCGCAGAATCATGCCATCTACGCCTGCGGCATAGCCGAACTGGTCCGAAGTCAGAAAACTGATGTTGTCAGCATTGTAGAAGTCCGGCCGACCCATCTCAGTATAAGCCTCCTTCACCGTCTCCTGGGCCGCGGTCATCACGATCGGGTCCGAGTTCGGCACCAGCAACCGAGTCGAGTACTCCGCGGACTTCATCGCCACCTTGCGCAGCAGCGGCAGGGCCGCGATGACCACCATGTCGGTGATGTATCCGAGTCCAAAACTGAACATTATCGGCCGGCCCATCTCGGTCGCCCGACCCAGTGCCTCGTCAATCGCATCCAGCCCGGAAATCTTGCGCACAAACATCTTTGCTCCCCGGCGCGCGCGGTAGATGTAGAACACAAAAAGCCCGGAAATCACCGCCGTCAGGACCAGAATATTCACCCGCGTTGTGTTGAACCACTGGGCAACTGATTTTACCGGCCCAACTACCTTACCTCTCACAGTATCAGTACCGCTCACCGCGTCAAGGCGGTAATAGTACGGCCGGCCATCCTGCACACTGTTGTCCGTGTACTCAGAGGACGAACTCGGCTCCTCAGTCAAGGGCACAAACCCGGAGTCTGGCGCGTCTGACCGGTACACCAGATAACTACTTATCAGAACCGAATCCCCGACCGCGGACCAGCTCAGCCGAATTGCACCGCCCTGGTCATTCGGACTATCAGCAGCAGAGAACGAACCGGCCGCAAACGCGGCCGAAACAATGCAGGCTACCAGCGCGTTCATCATTCCACGTGTCACAATCCTAACCCGCAGCAAATACATGTCAACAACACCGGACGTCAGACGCCTGGATTTCGGGGCAACCCAGGAAGCCTTGATAATTTGGACCTACCCCCAATAGGTTCTGCACTGACTGTAGTCATGCAACCTCCTGCGTCGGCACACCACGGTTTGTAGCGGCATTTTGCCACGAGCTCCTTGCGGACTGGTCGGAGCAGGCGGTCAACCGTAGATGGACTGATAGCCTTGAGCTTGGTAGATGCCTTTCTGAGCTTGGGATGGCAGAACAGCCGCTGGTTGTCGAAGCGGACCGAGTGAGTGAGAAGGAGAAAAGATGTCTAGCAGGCAGGCTGCCAGGATGGTTTTCCCCTCGTCGTCTAGGAAGAGATGGTCCTTGGTAGCTTGTTATTTCACGCCCGAACAGGCCTTGTCCATTCTGACGAAACGAACCTGTTTCGGGTAGGTTATTTCTGACGAAAATCGGGGCCTTGACTTGGTCACGAAGCCGGGTACGATTTGCCGCGGAGGTAAGTAGCGTTATGACGACACAACGATTCCGTCTCAGTCGTGAATTGATTGCCGTACTGGCCGTGCTCGGTGCAGCGCTGTTGTACAAACTCATCTATCTCGTCTACTACTCACAGCAGATGCCGTACTACAACTTCCCGATGGGCGATTCAATCGTTTACCTCGACTGGGCCCGCAACATCATCCAAGGCGATGTTTTGAGTCTTGCGCCGGCGCTCAGGGTGTTCTATCGGGCACCATTGTATCCCTATGTACTCGCAGCGCTCATCTGGGTGTTCAACTCGCTTCTACCGGTGTACGTGCTGCAAATACTGCTTGGAGTCCTGAATCTGTTCCTTACCTATCTGATTGCGAAGCGCCTGTTTTCGCATCGTGCTGGCATCGCGGCGATGGCGCTGGGCGCATTGTACGCGCCACTGTCGTTCAAAGAGACCAAGCTGGTTTCGGTCACCATTGTCATCACGCTGCTGCTTGTGGCCGTGTGGCTGCTGCTGCGTTCTGAGGAGCGAAGACCCCGGCTCCACTGGCTTCTGGCCGGACTGTGCATCGGGGTCGGCACCCTGGCGTGGGGCGGGACGATTGTTATCGTACCGGTTCTGTTCCTCTTCTGGCTGTTTCTGCGCAAGCGGTTCCGGTTCGTCTGCTTCGTACTGTTCGCGGCCGGCTGGTTTGTGGCAATTCTGCCCGCGACCCTACACAACGTACTGGCGGGTAACGACTTTGTACTGGTGAACGCAAACTCCGGCTATACATTCTACCAGGGCAACAACCCGGGTGCTTCGGGCACGATTGTCCATCCGCCCGAGGTGTATGAACAGACCTATGGCGGCAAGTACCCGACTGGCATCGGTGAGCAACAGTTCTTCGATATGGGGTACGCAGCCAGAACGATGCAGCGGGATTCAATCAAACCTTCCGAGGCCTCTTCTTTCTGGTTGAAGCGAGGGCTCTCTTGGATTGCCAAGAACCCGGGTAACTTCCTGCGGCTCGAGTTCCAGAAACTTGTGCTCATGCTCTCAAACTACGAGTTTGCCAGCAACTATTTCCTTTCGGTGGAGCTTGAGCAGGTACCGGTGCTGCGCATCGCGTTTCTACCCTTCGCACTGCTCTTCGCGCTGGGACTTGCCGGACTTATCTTGGAACTTCGCAGCCGGGCGAAATTTTGGCCATTATATCTTGTGCTGGTTGCGACCGGGCTGACGCTAATGGTGTTCTACGTCGGTACTAGGTACCGGCTGCCGCTAATCCTGCCGCTGGCCGTATTCGGTGGCGCGACAATCAGTCGGCTCATTGGTCAGTGGAAGAACAAGAAGCCCGGCATCGTTGAGCTGGGTCTTGTGGTGCTGTTTGCAATCCTGTCCTGGATATTCTGTACAGTGCCGATGAGCGGCCGGCATGCATTTGTCACCGCACTCGGATACCGAAACCTCGGCGAATGTTATCACCAGCAGGTTGGTAACGCGGCCAAGGCACGCCGGGCGTTTGACCGAGCAATTTCGCTGCACGAGCAACACAACTGGTTCGGACGGACGGTGTTGGCCCGTGACGCCCAGGCCGATGTATTCACTCTGCGCGGGAACCTTTCATTCGACGAAGGCAAGTTCGACAGTGCGATTGCCGACTTCCGGCGTGCGCTTGAGATTGACCCGAGTCGGACCCAGGCCGTAGGTAAGCTGGGGTTTACTTTCTTCAACAAGGCAACCAGGGTCCCCGGAATTGAACCGGCCGTCCGGGCGGCCCTGCTTGACACTGCGTTGACGTTCGCCCAAGACTGGTATCGGACCGACACCACGAACTTCCAGGCGCTTGCACTTATTGGCGACATTTATCTCAACCGGCGCGACACGACCAGGGCGTTGGAAAACTATAGCCGGCTCATCACGATTGCACCCAGATTCGCACCGGCTTATTACGCGATGAGCGACATATACCTTGCCCGCAACGACCCTAGTCAGGCAATTGCCACGGTGAAGATGCTCACCACGGCTGACACGCTGAACGTGCCCGCTTTTCTAATTCTGGGTGACCTGTATCTAAGAACCGCCGATTCCTCGGCCGCGCTTGAGAACTACGAGCGCGCGACCAGACTCGACACGCTGAACCTTCAGGCCGCGATCAAGCTCGGTGCGTTTCACAGCGCAAGGAAGAACTACGGAGAGGCGGCTCGGATATTTGAGGCAGCAATCAAGCGGGTTGAACGGCCGGGTGTCCGGCTTATACCCGGCACGCCCGCAGTCGCGGCTTACGTTGAGCTCAAGCTCAGGCTGGCCAGCGCGTTTCTGAATCTTGCTGAATGGGACAAGGCCAAGGCCCAGGCCGAGGCGGTACTCAAGCTCGTGCCTGGACAACAGACCGCACAGCAGCTCAAGCAAGCAGCGGAGGGAAAGAAAGTTCCGGAGTTTATTCTCTGGTAGCGGCCATGGTAATCCGGACTTGAGCTGTCTGACAAGAGCTCAGAATCGCCAAGCCAAGGGCTTGGCACGGACAGGGAGAAAGGAGTTACGGATGACTTGGAGACAGAGAATGATACTGGCGGCCGCAGGTATTGCCATTGCCGTGGCATCGTCAGTCGGTCTTGCCGGCTGGTCGTGGGTCAACCCCTGGCCACAGGGCAACAGTCTTAACTCCGTCTTCTTCACCGGTCCCAACACCGGATATGCGGCCGGCAACGGAGGGACCCTGATGAAGACAACGGATGCGGGTACGACTTGGACCGTGGCAACGGTCGGTCGGCACACCCTCAGAGGGATTCATTTCCCGACCGGGACCACAGGGTATGCGGTCGGCGATGCCGGTACGGTGCTGAAGACGACCGACGCGGGCAGCACTTGGAATACATCGGCAAGCGGTGGGCCGACGCTCTACGCAGTCCACTTCCCGACCGATGCGAGTACCGGCTATGCGTGCGGTGAAACCGGAACGCTTCTGAAGACGACCGATGGTGGTGAGACATGGCAGCCGATTCTGGTCGGCACAAGCGATCGACTGGCTGCGGTTCAGTTCCTGAACAACGAAGCCGGATATGTCGTAAGCGTATCCGGAGTGGCATTCAGGACTACGGACGGCGGCAGCTCCTGGCAGCCGGAAACAGTCAGCACCGGTCGGGTGCGACTGAACGGGCTATGCTTCCTTGATGCGAATATCGGATACGTCGCGGCGGACCGGGGTCGGGTTTTCAAGACTACCGACGGCGGCAGCTCTTGGCAAACTGAGTCAGTTCCTGCCAGCATCCAGCTTCGCGCAATCCACTTTCCCTTGGACGAGGACACTGGTTATGTGTGTGGCGATATGGGGTCAGTGTTCAAGACAACCGATGCGGGCCAGACCTGGATGCAACAACCGACCGGGCCGGACCTGGGCGCGCTCCACTCAATTCACTTTCCGACCGGTGCTAGTGGCTACGCGGTCGGCGAACGAGGGCTTCTCCTCGCGACTACGGATGCCGGCGTGACTTGGAACCGTCTGTCGCACGGATTCTCAGGCGCGAGCTTCGACATCGAGTTCCCAAACTCTGACACGGGTTACGTTGCCGGCCAGGATGTCGTGTACCGTACCACGGACGCGGGAGAGACGTGGTTTACCGACAGCCTCGGCTTCCAGATGACAATCAATGACCTGTGTTTTCTGGCTGGCGCCAACATCGGTTACGGTGTCGGTCCTCAGGGCGCAATCATTAGGACTACAGACGGCGGACAGACCTGGAAACCGGACTCGTGTCCGGGCGTGCAGGCAGACTTGGCACGTCTTTCCTTTCCCGACACCGATACTGGATATGCGTGCGGCGCGGCCGGCACCATTATCCGGACCACGGACGCGGGAGCGTCCTGGTCCCGGGTAAACCCGCCGGACACAATGAGAAGCTATGTCGCGATATGGTTCACCGGCCCGGCGGTCGGATTCGTCTGTGCGAAGAACGTCATCTACCGGACCACGAACGCGGGCGCAAGTTGGTCATCCGATACTGCGGCCCAGCGGCCAATAGCAGACCTTTTCTTCCCGCTGCCTGGTACTGGGTACACATGCGGGGAAGAAGGAGAGGTCCTGAAAACAACCGATGCGGGTTTGACCTGGGTTCCTCTGCAAACCGGTGTGCTGATGCGACTCAGGCGGATCGTCTTCCCGGTTGATGCTAATACCGGGTACGCGGTCGGCGATAATGCTACGGTGGTCAAGACGACTGACGGCGGCCAGAGTTGGGAGGTTCAGACGTTGCCTGCAGCCGGACTCGGGTTTATTGGCGTGTCGTTTCCTGCAGACAACAGCGTTGGCTATGTGTGCGACGATGCCTGCTGCGTACTGAAGACCACAGACGGTGGAATCGGAATCGCCGGACCAGCAAACCGAAACCAAATGACAGATGCCAGACTGCAGATTGCGCCAAATCCGGCAAGGGGTGGGCAGGTAATGCTCAAGCTGTCAGGTAGCCTGGTGACTAGAAGCTCGCGTTGCCGGGTGAGCATTTTCGATGCCGCGGGACGGTGTGTCCTTGCTCCCCTAACCCAATGGAGAAGGAATAACAATAGTGGGCGTCATGAGGAGTTGAGCATCCCGCTTGATATGTGCGAGCTCGCAACCGGGATTTACCTGGTGAGATTGCATGCCGAAGGCCTGACGCAAACGCAGAAACTAGTGGTGCAGAGATAGACCGCGAACAGAGTAAGGGTAGAACGATCAGACCTTAGTTTCCGCCGAACGAGACTACTCCTCCAGTCCTGCAAAACGCTTGCTGCCTACGTTCTTGTCAGCTCGGGAATGTTGATTTCAGTCTTGTTCCTAATTAGCGCTGCGTCTCGTCCCGTCTCCAGCCAAGCCAATTTTCTGCTTGACAATGGCCTTTTCCTGGCCTTACAATGCGGTGTAAGTTTACGGGTACATCCGAATCGTAAAGGACACAGGAAAGCAGGGCAAGGTGCGGCCCTGCTGAAGTAAGGGAACGCCCTCAGGCACAGAGGGCAAAACAAAAAGGAGGCGCAATGCCTAGAATCAGCATCACGGCAATGGTTCTGTGTCTGACCATTGCTATTGGTACCGCCCTTGCGGCGGGCCAGGCCAGTGTCCCGGCCCAGGACGCTATCCAGATACCAAAGTACATCAACTACCAGGGCAAGCTCACGGACGGAAGCGGTAACCCGCTCGAGGGCCAGTTCGACATGCTCTTCGAGATATACACTCAGTCAACCGGCGGCTCACCGGTGTGGAGCGAGACCCAGCAAAATGTGCAAGTGACCGGAGGTCTTTTCAATGTCATCCTAGGTTCGAACAACCAGATTGAGCCGACCGAGTTGCCGGAAGGGCCTGAGTGTTGGTTTCAGGTGACGGTGGAAGGCGATCCGATTCTGCCGAGGACAAGAATAGTGAGTGCACCGTACGCCTACAACGCGGATGACGCAGCCAACCTTGGTAACCGGCCTGCAGCCGACTATATCAGCGTCACGACTGTGGCCGGTGGCGATTTGACCGGGTTGTATCCCAATCCGACGATTGCGCAGAAGAGTGCCACGAACGGCCAAGTGCTGAAGTGGAACGCCAGTACATCGTCCTGGTTGCCTGGTGACGACCTTCAGGGTGGCACCGGAACCGTCACGAGTGTGAGTCAGGCGACAGGTGTCATCTGCACGCCTAACCCGATAACAACGACCGGCACGGTCGGCTTTGACGTTACCTGGGGAGATGCCCGGTACGCGCCTTACACTCACACGCACAACTACGTGCAGAGCGTTACCGCAAGTGCTCCGCTTGCGTCAAGCGGTGGACAGAATCCGAACATCACGTTGAATACCAGTGGTGTAACCCCGGGCTCTTACACAAACACGAACCTGACGGTTGACCAGTACGGCCGGATCACGGCAGCGTCGAATGGCACCGGCGGTTCTGGCACGGTGACGAGTGTCAGCCAGAGCACTGGCATCATCTGTTCGCCTAACCCGATAACAACGACCGGCACGGTGGGATTCGACCAGACCTGGGGCGACAATCGCTACATCAACAACGGCGAGGCAGCGGGTGGGCACCTGACTGGCACGTACCCGAATCCCACATTGACTACGACCGGCGTGACAGCCGGTTCCTATACGAACACAAATCTGACGGTTGACCAGTACGGCCGCATCACCGCGGCATCGAACGGCACCGGCGGGGGTGTGGGAGGTTCGGGCACCGCGAATTACGTTGCCCGCTGGACGGCCTCGACGACCTTGGGGAACTCCTCAATCCAGGATGCCGGGGCCGGCTACATCGCAGTTGGAACTAACCCAAGTAGCAGCTATCGCATATACGGCTGGTATGACGCCGACCACTACGGGTACCTCGGCAGCGCTGCCTACGGGGTCTACGGCTACGCGTACAACGCAAGCACGACGCAGTACGCTGTATATGGATACGGCAGTTCCTACGCAATGGGTATAAAGGCATACTGCACCCTAAACACCGGCGTCCATGCCAATAGCCCGTTTCTGGGTGTGGCCGGTATTAGCAGCGGTGGTGGCAATGGTGCACGGGGAGTGCTGGGTTCCACAGACGACTGGCTGGGCGTAATAGGCTATAAGTCGGGTTCGTACTCGGGCTATAGCTGGGATGACCCGAACGGCGGTATCATCGGTTTGCAGGACTGGGGCAACACGTATTCTGCGGGAACGATTGGCGTCACTTGGGATGATTATGGTAGGACCGCGGGCGCATTTGGCGGTATGATATTGAATTCGAGCGGCTTAATTGGCACATGGGGTGCGCTGGGGTACTACTCAAGTACTTCGGCCCGTTACGGCGGTTATGGCACTACTGCATGGACTTCGGGATCGGGAGACGGTTTTGGGTGCGGCTGGTACGGCGGCCTGATGGGCGGCTGGCTCAGGGGCGATGTGTACGGCGCGCATGTCAAGGGTAACAGGTATGCATTATACACGGACGGAAACAGCTACACCAACGGCGTTAGTGCAGTGTTGCACAACACTGGCACGAAGCGCGAGGCAACCTATGTGCCGACTTCGGTGAACGTCGAAGTATATGCCTCAGGCATAAGCGAGCTTAAGGACGGAGAAGCTAGCGTGACCTTTGGCGCTGCGTTCAGCGACATAGTCTCGGGTGAGGTGCCGGTTGTCGTGACTGTGACCCCAATGGGCGAGTGCGAGAATCAGGTGTATCTGGCCTCAGTTGACCAGAACGGCTTTACAGTGCGCGAGTCGAATTCGGGCAAGAGCTCGACCAAGTTCGCCTGGATTGCGGTCGGCCGCAGGGCCGGATACGAGCAGAAGCCAGAGCTGCCTGAGGAACTCGCCGCAACCGACTTTGACCAGAAGATGGAACGGGTGATGTTCAACGAAAACGACACTAGGAACTCAGCTCTGCCGATGTGGTTCGACGGCACAAAACTGCATTTCGAGCCGAGGCCGCAGGGGCCGAAACTGCCGAAGCGGATTCCGGCTTGCGCTGCCAGCGACCGCCTGACTGCAAAAACGGTACGAGGAAGGTAGGAGGAACTGCAACTCTGAAAGGGGGACGAAATGACTAACAGAACGAGACGTATAGTCTCCATTTCGGCGCTGCTCCTGCTTGCCAATCTTGCTTCGGCGCAGGACTACAAGATACCCTGGCAGTCGTTCAATTCGGGTGGGTTGCCCGGAGTCGGCACAAGCCACCGGATGAACGGTTCTCTGGCCCAGTCAATCCAGGGTACCGCGTCGGCAACTAATCGGCTCGGATACTGGGGCTTCTGGTACGGACTCGGGCCGGGCGGCGTGCCGCCTGCGCTTGATATCGAGTGCGTGCAGATTGTCGCACCGAGTGGCTACGTTGCGGCCAATACCGAGGTCAAGCCTAAGGCGACTTATCGGAACAACGGTGACGCACCGACCAGTTTCACTGCCTACTGTTTCCTCGAGGATCCATCCCACACACGGGTGCACAGCCCGACCGAGCCGGTCGAGGACCTCGGACCGGGCGAATCCCGAACCGTTGAGTTCACTGGGTACAACGTCGGTGAAGTCTTGGGCGACTGGGCAGTGAAGTGCTCGGCCTACGTTTTCGGGGACCAGGACCCGGACAACGACTGGAAGCTGGGGTCGTTCAACGTTCAGTACGGCCCACCCTGGCCTTACGGCTGGGTTGAGGTTGCGAACGTGCCATACTCACCGTCAAACAGGAGCGTGAAGGACGGTGGTTGGCTAGCAACTGGGCCGGACAAAGAGAAAGATGGCTTTGTCGTCTATGCGGCAAAAGGGTACAAGACGCCGGACTTCTACAAGTACGACCCGATGACCGGCGCAAATGGTACTTGGCATGACCTCAAACCAATTCCGTCCGAGGAAGAAGGCCGCAACAAGCCGCCGTCCAAGGGCTGCCGGGGCGTCTCTGATAATGTCGGAGCAGTGTACATGACCAAGGGTAATAATACCCTTGGTTTCTGGCGGTACGATATCGAGGAAGACACTTGGACAGCGCTGACAGGTGTGCCTGAGGGCGTGTACCGGAAGCGGGTCAAGGGCGGAGAGGACATGGTGTTTGTCCAGCGCGACGACACCGGCTGGGTCTATCTCCTGAAGGGGTACAAGACTGAGTTCTACCGCTACAACATCCAGGCCGGCCGGTGGGATACGCTTCCTGAGGTGCCTTACGGTGCGAATAAGCAGAAGTACGACAAGGGTTCGTTCCTGGTTTACGACGGCGATAATACGATCTACGCACATCAGGCCAAGTACAACGACGGTGCAAACCACTACATGTTCCGTTACGACATCGAAGGTGACTCTTGGTACAAGACTGCGAAGAAGGGTATGCCGGTTTTCGGGCTGGAGAATGGCCGGGCTGGGAAGAAGAAGAAGTCCAAGGACGGCGCCGCGGGTGCGTGGTACGATGGCAACATCTACGCGCTCAAGGGCGGTAATACTCAGGGCTTCTTCAAGTACTTTCCTCAGGGCGATAGCTGGACCCAGCTTGATACAGTACCAGGTAACGGCACGACCAACAAAAAGAAGCGCGTGAAGTCGGGGGGAGACCTGGTTTATTACGGGTATGCAGCGTTCTTTGCACTCAAGGGTAACAAGACGCTTGAGACGTGGCGATACCGTGAGCCACCAGCCTTCTACGTATCAGGCCGCACGCCCTACATCGGGGTGCAGGCGGGCAAGTTGGCACTTGGTAGCGTGCAATTTGCAATAAGCCCGAACCCGATGGCGTCTGGTTGGACAACGGTGCGATACACTCTGCCCAAACCCGGGCCGGTGAGCATTGCCGTGTTCGACGTAGCAGGTCGCTGTGTGCTTGCGCGCAAGCTCGTCGCTGCTGACTGCGTCTCGGTCGCTTCACTGGACCTTAGGAAGATTCCGGCAGGCGTGTACCTTGTCCGGTTTGACGCTGATGGCGCAACCGCAACCCAGAAACTCGTGGTTCAGAGATAGGACCGACAGGTCCAAATCGGACTGACTTGCAGGGGGCGGCGGAAAGCCGCCCCCTGTTCTTGACTTGGCAGCGGCCCTGTGTTAGCTATACGTCTGTGAGACGACCCCGAAGCACGTTGCTGCCAGTTACTCTGATTCTGCTTGCCGCAGTCGCCCAGGAGACATCAGGCGCTGACCCGGTCTGGGATTCAATACTGCCGCTGACGACAAACACCTATTACCAGTACACTGGCTACGCGCGGCAACACAGCATCGCCGTGGACGGACAAGGCAACGTGCATGTAACCTGGGTTGATCAGCGTACGGTTCCGTACCAGTTGTGGTACCGCCGATTTGACCGGGCACAGCAGGTATGGCTCCCGGAGACAATGCTCACCAACCAGCCGGTGGACTGCAACCAGCCCGGCATCGCTTGCGACCAGTCAGGAAGGGTCAGTGTGGTATGGCATACCGGCCAGTATCCGTGCTACGGCATCTGGTACAAGCGATACGACGGGTTGCGCTGGTATCCTGACACTCTGATTGACAGTGGCAGAAGCGAGAGGTTTGGATTCTACCCGTCGGTATCGTATCAGCTCGGCGGTGAGAGGTTGCACGTTGTCTGGTATGGGATTCCGAATGGGAGTATGCACTATCAGGTGTTTCACAAGGAATGGCGGCCAGGTTCAGGTTGGAGCGCAGCCGAGGTCATTACCGACGCTCTCTGCCCGCATGACCAAGTTTCGGTTGCCGCGGACAAGAACGACAACCTGTGCGTTACATGGTGCGGCCTAGACCTGGGCGGTGGGATAAATCAGGTATTCTGTCGTCGCCGGGTCAACGGTTTCTGGTTGGGGGTGGAGCTTGTCTCCGAGCTCAGCAACAGTCTGACCCAGTACGCGCCATTTCCCTGCGCTGATGACTCCGGCGGATTCCACGTTGTCTGGCATGGCCGGTCGGGCAATGACATCTACCAAAACATCTACCACCGACTGCGCACGCCGGCAGGGTGGTCCAGCATTACGGTCTTGACAGTCCAGACGATGAGACAGCAGGGTTATCCAAGCATCTCTTGTCTTGCGAATGGCGAAGGCCATGCAGTCTGGTGCGGGCAAACTGCCACATCGCAGACCTCGCAGTTGTACCACGCCTGGCGGAGTCAGGGCGGTGTCTGGAGCCAGCCGACAAGGCTGACCGACCGCAGTGCGAATGTCTGCCATCCCGCGATTACCGGTCAGGATAGCATGCTGCACGTGGTTTGGTACGACGTCTCGTCCGGGAATCAGGATGTGTACTACCTGCGCGGCCGGCTCGAATCAACCGGGCTTGAGCAAGCTGGAGAGGCTCCAGTTGGAGATTGGCAGTTTGCAGTATTCCCGAATCCGATTATCTCAGGCTTGGCGACGCTCAGACTCAGCAGCCAGGAGGCCAAGCGGTCAAGTGGTCTGGTGCGCATCTACGATGCGGCGGGCAGGTGCGTCTTTGTCCGTCCATTGGTCATCGGCGAGTGTGCGTTTAGCATGCCGCTTGATATGCGCGGCTTATCGAGCGGCGTGTATCTTGTCGAGGTCAAACACCCTGGCCTTGTGGCGCGCACGAAGGTCGTCTGTCCGTAGCTGTTGACAGCCGGCCAGTGGCGGATATACATAGCGCGTGACCGTTAGAGCAAAGCGTCCCCTGATACTGCTTTCGAACGACGATGGCATCGAGGCGCAGGGGCTAAAGGACCTGTACAATGGTCTCAAGGGCATGGGCCGGGTGTATGTGGTTGCGCCGGCAGTCAATCAGTCTGCGGCCAGCCATTCGTTCAGCCTGCGTAAGCCGATAAGGGTCTGGCGGCTACGGCCGCGCTGGTTCGCGGTGCACGGCACGCCGACCGACTGCCTCCTTATCTCCCACCACGGCATTCTGAAGCGTTCTATCAGCCTCGTGTTTTCCGGCATCAACGACAGTCCGAATCTCGGGGATGACGTGCTTTACTCGGGAACGGTTGCAGCCGCAATCGAGGGCGCGATGCTCGGGATGCCCGCGGTTGCGGTTTCCTACCTTGAGGCCGGTCAGAACCGTGAGACTGCCAAGCGGTTCCTGCGCGAGCTGGTGCCACTGCTGCTGGACGGTGTGCTGCCGAAAAAGGTCCTGCTCAACGTCAACATACCGGCCGGTGAGGTGAGGGGCGTGAAGGTAACTCGGCTTGGGCACAGGATCTACCGGGACATGGCGATAAAAGGTTCGTTGCCGGACGGTGGGGTTTCGTACATGATTGACGGCGAGATGTCCTTTGCCGAGACCCGGGGCTCGGATTTCGAGGCGGTGTATTCGGGCTACATCTCAGTCACGCCACTGCACTTGGACATGACCCATCACCGCGAAATCGCCCGGCTGCAACGAGCATTCAGCCGGCTGCGCCTGTACTAGCTTTTCCTGCGTTTCTTGTCGAACAGGTCGAGGAAACGGTCCTCGTATAGATGGAAGAGGCCCCAGCGGTCAAGCTCGGCCTTGAGGATTCCGGCCTTGGAGCGGTCACGCTGAACCTGCTCAAACAGTCGTTCAACACGGTCCATAACTTCGTGCGGCTCGGGCTGGTGCTCTTCCTCCTCGTCGGACGCACTGCGCTCAGCCTGCTGCTTGAGTGCCTGAATCGCCTCATTGACCCGGGACTCGAATTCGCCCAGGACCCGGTCCGACTCGGCAATCGCCGCATCAATCTCGGTCATGTCCACTGAGGTGTTGAGGATACGTTCGAGCACCTGAACAACCGCTTTTGATGCTTTTGGATTTGGGGTTTGAATCGCGTAGTGGGGCATCGTGGCAAGAAAACACGCGGCCGGAAGTCCACGGGAGCCAGCCAGTCCAAGTAACAGGCCGTTCAGGCCTGAAATCCGACCTTCAGCCAGCGGCTCGACACCCAGCGCCGGGAACGTCTGTTTGAGCCGCTCGTCGGTGGCTACGCCGAATACCCGGGCCGGGTCGAGTGCACTGACCGGTGATGCGAAAGCCGCGCCGGTATAGACGGTCTTGACACCATGCTCGACCGCGAAGTCGAGAAGCTCCTGAGCAATTGACAAGCCGGCTTCACCACCGACCTGAACCTCACCTTCGAACACAAAGAACGGCGGGTCGGATATAAGGTAGATGTCATGGGCTGGCAGGTCAGGGATCCGGCCGATGCCTGAGTCCACCTCAATAGACTCAGGGAAGCAGTAACGGGAGACATCAATCTTGGCGCAAACTTTCCCGCCTAGTTTGCGACGCAGATAGTCGGCCGCACCGATACCGACATTGCCCATGCCCGGCCAGCCGGCCATCAGCACGGGTATGTTCTTGGGCACCTCACTTGTTTGTTTGACAGCCATAGTCTATCTATTAGACGCATTATCATCGTTCAAGGAGCCGGCGTTGTCAATCTGCAACGGGGTAGATTTTGGCTGTCGCCTGAAAGTTAATGAAAAAGCGGAACTTACTTCTCTTGCACCAATGAGGCGGGCAAGCAAGAAAAAGGCTGCAAGTCCTATGCATCCGGTAAGAACAATCTGGCCTGCCCGGAGCCAGACATTGGTTACTGGTAGTAGATGCTCGTAGAGCCAAGATAGAGCGTAGGTTAGAATGCCGGCACCGACCGAGGCAACCAGAATCCTGAAGGCTGTGCTAAACCGGACAGATAGCCCCTCGGCCCGGCGTCTCAGAAGCAAAAACAGCAGGGTGAAGTTCGCAAGCTGTGCAACCGAGCTGGCAAGGGCGAACGAGCGAAAACCGATTGCGCGCATAAGCATTAGGTTCATCGCTATATTGAGCGCAACAACGCCGACCGCAATGAGCGCCGGAGTTCGGGTATCGCCGAGCGAGTAGAAACCGGCCGCGCAGTTGCGGGTTGCGGCCGCGGGCCATATTCCGAGGCAGTATAGCGCCAGTGCTTGAGCAGTGAATGCCGTGTCCTGGGGAGTGAACCGGCCGTGCTGGTAAACAAGCCTGACCACGGGCACGGCCAAGACAAAGAGCAGCGCGGCCGCCGGCAGGGTCAAGGCTGAGACTAGGCCCATAGCGTGGTGGAATCGTTCCCGGATTGCTGTCGCCTTGCCACCCGCGGTCTGGTGCGAATACTCGGCCAGCGCAACCGAGCCGATGGCTGCGCCGAACAGCCCGGCCGGCAGTTGCTGAATCCGATACGCGTAGCTAATCCAGGTGATCGAGCCTTCACTCAGGAATGTGAGAA
This sequence comes from candidate division WOR-3 bacterium, assembly GCA_039801365.1. Taxonomy (NCBI): domain Bacteria; kingdom Pseudomonadati; phylum Caldifarciminota; species Caldifarciminota bacterium. The sequence goes on along the minus strand of JBDRUN010000004.1, from coordinate 37,997 downwards.
GAAAGGTATTCACAAGGAAGTTTATCTGCCAGGTTGCCAGTCCGAGTACCATCGGGACCCAACGCAGGAGCACCCGGTGCAGCTCTGGGTCGCGGAGGTCAAGTACTGGCCGATACCGGAAGCCATAACGGTGCAGATGGGGCCATTGGACAAGCAGTTGCGCGACCGCTCCGACCGAGACACCCGCGGCCATGCCGGTTATCGGCTCAACGCCTCGGGAACGGAGCCAGCCGTAGGTCAAAAGTGGTACGACAATAGAGACGACGTTAAACGCACCGGGCGCAACGGCCGGGACAAAAAAAGTGCCACACGCATTCAGGATGCCCATGGCCCAGGCTGCGAGCGCGACGAAGAGCAGAAACGGAAACATGATACGGGTCAGAACCACGGTCAGGTGAAGTTTGGCGGGATCCTTGGTGAATCCCATTGCGACCAGCCTTGTGACCTGCGGCGCGAATACGATGCCCGTCACGACAAGGAGCCCAATTGCAAGGAGCATCACGTTCAGCATGTTCGCGGCAAAACGCCAAGTCTTGGCGCGGTTACCCTCCTTGATACTCTGGACGACAGTCGGTACGAACGCGGCCGATAGTGCACTCTCGGCAAACAGGTCTCGGAAGAAATTGGGGATACGAAACGCTACGTTGAAGGCGTCGGTTACGAGTCCGGCCCCGAAAAGGTAGGCAAATACCGACTCGCGCACAACGCCAAGCAGTCGGGAGACTAGGGTCCCGAACGTGAACAGTCCAACCCGGCGGGTGAACCGCGCTGCCGAGCTGGACTTGGTTTCGTCCATACGACCCAAGTATAGGCCAAAAGAACAAAGGACAAAGTAGAAAGTAAGAAGGAATGCGCTAGAGGAAGGCGGCAGCTAAGTTGACTGTGGATTCGGTAACCCTGACCGTCGGTACTGCTCTCACGGTCTTGATTTTTCCGTGCGGTGGACTAGATTCGTGGTGTGAGTGTCAAACCAGAGGTCGTGCAGGTCGGCAGTCAGCAGGTGAGGCGCATCTGGGTCAGAACCGGTCTGCTCACGGAGAAAGACAACCTGGTAGCAGTGATGCGTCGCTTCGTTGTGCCCATTGTTCAGCCCGGGGACATAGTAACAATTGCCGAAAGCCCGGTGGCGATAATGCAGGGTCGGGCGATACCCGTGACAAAAATAAAACCCGGGTTCTGGGCGAGCGTTCTGTGGCGGTTCGTCAAGAAGGTCCCCTACGGCATCGGGCTGCGCAGTCCGTGGTCAATGCAGTGCGCGATTGATGAGGTCGGCGCACCGAGAATCGTGCGGGCAGCTCTGGCCGGGGCCTGGGGCAAACTGCGCGGTCGGTCCGGTGACTTCTATCGGGTCGCGGGCAAGCAGGCGGCGATGATTGATGCGGCTCACACTTCAGGTGTGAAGGAGTACTACGAGTATGTCATTAAGGGCCCCCTGGACCCGGATGCGGTGGCCCGGCAGATGAAGGAGATTACCGGCTGCGAATCCGCGGTCGTGGATGCCAACGATATATTCGGCTGTACCGTGGTCGGCGCTTCCGATAGGCTGGACACGGAGCTGGTGCAGCAGGCGATGCGTGACAACCCGGCGGGCCAGGGCGACGCAATGACGCCGGTGATTCTACTGAGGCCGGCAGGCAAGAGACAGAATGACAGTGCCGGTTCGCGCGACGAGTAGGGCTACCCGGTGTAGAGGGCAGCGGTCGGCGCAAAGTGAAAGGCCAATACGGCCAGAACTAAACTCATCGTGAACAACTCCGGCGTGTCAGAAGCCTGCGGCGTGCGAAGCAAGGAGCAGCCGGCAGGGGCAATTCCAAAGTGGGTACTGCTTGTTGCCGCGGCCGTGCTCTTGCTGATTGTTGCTCTAGCCGGGTTCTCCTATATTGCACCCGGACACCCAACGAGCGTTGATGTCTGGCCCCACCTTGTCCGACAGCGAATCGTCTATGAGTCGCTGAAGGAAGGCACTTCGCCGTTCTGGTCTTTCATGTTCTACTCCGGTTATCCGCACCTGCGATTCTACGGGCCACTGTTTGCATTCCTGGGTGGAGTACTGGCGTTCGTGACCGGCGGCGGTCAGTTACTCGCACTGAAAGTGCTTCTGTTCGGATTGTACCTAGGCTCGGCCGCGGTAATGTACTTATACCTCTGGAGAAAAACCGGCCGGAAAGCCGCGGCCGCACTCGGGACTCTGGTCTATGTACTTGTTCCGTGGCGCGTGTTCTTCGTTTCAATAGCCGGGAACTACCCGCTGGCGCTTGTATTCGTACTCTTGCCTTTGTGTTTCCTGGCGTTGGACCGACTGGTTGAGCGGGCCGGGCTTGCCGACGCTGGTCTCCTCGGTCTGTGCCTCGGGCTGGCAATGCTCGCGCATATTGTTTACGGTGTATTCATCTGGAGCTTTCTCGTACTGGCGTTGGTCTGGTGGCTTGTAGCATACCGCGGCCGTCAGGCCGGGCGAGTTCTGGCTGGCGCTGGAGCCGCAGCCGCCTGCGGTATCGGCCTAAGTTCTTTCATCCTGGTGCCATTGGTGCTGGAGTATGGCACGCATGCATACCCACAGTCGTTCGTACCGGTTGGAATGCCGAGACTCGCAGCCCTGCTCTGGCCCGGGGTCAAGCCTGGCGGATACGACGGTGCATACATCGGAATCAGTGTCGTGTTGCTGGTCGTGGCATCGGTAGTGCTGCTCTTGGTCAACCGGCCGATTCGGCGCGAAGCCGGTTTCCCGGTTGCCGGGCTGGCGCTTGCGCTCGGGTTCACCTTCGTCGTGCCCCGGCTCGGCCGGATCGGCCAAGTGCTGACCGCGGGATTGCCGCCAGTAAGATTCCTCGTGTACTGGATGTTCTTCGCCGCAGTTCTCGTGGCCCTGGGCTTTGGCTGTTTTGAAAGCCGGGTAAAGACAGACCATGTTCGGTTCGTCAGCCTAGTGGTCATTGTCGTGGCACTTGTTGCCGACTGCGTGCCGACGCTGCTGAATGTCCGGCACGCGCGTATCAGGACCTTCCTCGGTACGAGACAGTATGTCTACGACGTACTCCGAAGCCAGCCGACGGTCAAGGTTCTTGACGTGAACATACCTGAGGACCGCATTGACGATGTCCGGCGCACGCTGCGCTATCCGGCGACCGGCTATCTGTTTGGCAGATTGGCCAGTCCGCTCGGGCCGCCGTACCACCAGTTCGCGCCGCGCTCGATGCTGTACGTCTATCCCTGGACGAACTACGTGGCTGCGGACTTGGGCGATACAACGCGGGCGGCTCTGACCGAGGGAACATTCAAGGCACTGGCGCTGATGGGCGTGAGCCATCTGATTACTCTGCCGGCACTGATGAGCACTGATAGCGCAGGAGAGTTTATCTACCTAGCAACCAAGCAAGGCATCGCCTGGGACGACCGGTTCCTTGTCGCACAGCAGGAACCTCCGGTCGTGTTCGGTCCGACCCGGGCCGGGCTGGTCATGGCGAGTAATGTGGTAAGGCCAATGTCAGCCGAACAACTTGCCCAGGCAAGAAGTTTCTGCATTGCCGAAGACTGGCAGGTTTTTCTAGACAGCGTGCTGATTGATACGTCGTTGCGGCGAATGGGCTTCATTCCGGCAGCAGCGCGGTATGAAGCCGAATCGCTCGGGCCGAAGCCGGACTGCCACGTACTCAACACCAGCATCAGCAACAGCTCGGTGGAAATCGAGCTAGAGAATCGGTCTGAATGCTTCCTCAGACTCGCCTTGAGTTATTACCCGGAGTTGTCAATCAGATTCGACGGCCGGAAAGTGGACTTCTATGAGACCAAAGACCATTTCATCTGGCTGCGCTGTCCTGAGGGAAGACACCGATTGGTGGTGACCGCACCCCTGGGACGGCTGCGTTCGATACTGCTTGCGGTTAGCATCCTATCGCTTGCCGCATGCGTGCTGCTCCTCGCGGTCAGAACTGGTGGCTTTGTGCATCGTGAACGAAGGAGGATGGGAACCGAATGAACGACTTTAGGGCGGTAGTTTTGCCGGGTGAGGGCACGGATGGATTCTGTGTTGGTAGTAGTGGTCTCCTGCTTGTCACCCACGATGGCGGAAATACATGGCAACGAGTGCCGGTGCCGACCCATGCTGACCTCTTCGGCGTCTGCTTTCGTGAGGATATGCTCGAAGGCTTCATAGTCGGAGCGGGCGGCACATTGCTGAAGACAGCGGATGCTGGCAGGAGCTGGCAGACGGTAAGTCTTGACACAGATAGTGACATCTACGGTGTGTGTTTCCCCACTGAACGAACCGGGTACATCGTCGGCACCTTTGGTCTGATTATGCGCACCGATGACTGCGGCGCTACCTGGCGTCGGCTTATGGTTCCAACCACGGCTGACCTTTTGGCCGTATCGTTTCCGGTTGACGGAGAAACCGGGCTTGCGGTCGGCGCCGCGGGAACGATTCTCAGGAAAGTGGCTGGCAGTGAGCACTGGTTTGCAACCGGGGGCGGAATCGCCGGTGTCGCCAATCTTCGGGGTTTGTGCTTCCCTGAGGATGACGTCGTGGGCTATGTCTGCGGCGACGGCGGCACGCTCCTGAAGACCGAAGATGGCGGTGAGACCTGGCGTCGGCTGGAGCCAAGCGTAGGGTATGTTGCATTCCACAGGATTGCATTTCCGCGCGGGACCGAACACGGCGTGTGCGTTGGTGGTGCGGGCACGATACTAAGTACCGATGACGGCGGTGATACCTGGACCGCGGCGTGTTGCAGCACGGCTGAAGACCTGCTCGGCCTCAGTTTCCGGCCGGACGGAGAGATCGGGTGCGCGTGTGGCCGCAACGGCACAATCCTTCTCACGACTGATGGCGGTCACTCCTGGGTCCGGGCTGAATCGGTCGAGCTTTAGGTTCGGATTGGACTTCAACACCAAGTTGCCGAGAGCCGACGAACCAGAAGGGAAGACAGTTTGCACCGCCGAGATAGGGAACCGCAAATAAACACGCATGCGAGATTAGCGCCAGTTTCGTGGCGGCTGTCTTTGCCTATCTCTCTCCTGGGAGCGCTGCCGACACCCGACATGCCAGCCGGTAGTGCATTTGCCAATGTCTGGATTACGGGGACGCGCAGCCACGATTGACCCGGCGCCGAACCATGTCTTGAATTGGCCTGCGGTACGGCTGAGAATGTCCGGCCAGCCGGGGCGATGCCGACTGCCGAGATGATGCAGAACACTCAACGCGACGCCGCGGCCCGGTCGGAAGTCACGGTCGAAGAAATCCGCGATTTCTTCTGCTGCCCGTACATTTGGTGGCTGCGGGACACGCCCCTGAGCCTCGAGCACCGGGAACAGCTCGCACGACTGAAGCAGGAACCGGGCGCGGGGAGGAGCCGGACTATGCCGTTTGAGGTTCCTGGGACCGGACTGCTCTGGTTGTTCTCAATCGCCTGCGCCGTAGCCGCGCTGATTGCCTGGAGCATATCCTGGCTGCTCCGACACGAGTCACTTTACCTCATCGTATACTCGCTGAATCTCATCGGCACGGTCGTAATGGGATTCTCGATCTACTTCATCGTGCGCTGGTACTGCTGGCGTCAGCGCACCCCGGACTATCTTCGCGCCATCCCCGGCGACGTCCTGTCCCGCGACGACGTCGAGCGTGACCGGAAGCTAGTCCGTGCCAGCCGGTATGGGATTGCGGGACACCTGAACTGCGTCGTGCGCCAGGGTCGGAACCTGGCGACGCTGGAAACAAGGTCGCTTGTGACGCCAAAGCGTCTGACCGTCCAAGACCGGATGCAGGCAGTGGCGCAGGCGCTCCTAGCCGAGGCCGAGTTCGGAGTTCGGCCGGGATACGCCTATGTCGTGTACCCGGACCGCACATTTGAGGTCAGAATTGGCAGGTATGAAGTGGAGCAACTGCTGGCCGCGGTCCGGACCATGCGCCGCTCAAGAGAAACCGGCCAGCCGCCCGAGGCGAAGCCGGCCTGGCACCTGTGTCCGGCCTGCCCTTTGGTATCCTGTCCCGGCCGCATTGCGGCTGCGCCTGGCCAAACCGCCTGACAAGAGAACCGCAGGCCGCAGTCAGCCCCGGGACCGAAGAGCGAGCAGCTTGAGTCCGGTGGTCTGGTCGAGCTTGCGGCCCAGGCGCCGGGCGCCCGGCAGGATGGAAATCTCGCAGGTCGCGGCGACCCGGGCAGCAAACAGGTGCCCGCCGAGGGCTTTCATATCCGGCCCGGTCACGACCGCGTGCATGTGGCAAACCGGAACCTTGCCATCCCAGGCGATGTTACCGAGGATACCGGCGATTTCGTATTCGCCGGCCAGCTTACGTTTGCGATACTTCTTCGTCCTAAGACTGAAATGTCCAAGCACGACCATGTCAGCCGCACCCAGCCCAGTGATTAGGCCTGAGCGTATCTGGTGCCGCAAAACGAACCCGGCAACCTCGGTCGGCACATCCTCCCCCCGCTCCAGCCGCAACTGCCAGTAGGCGCCGTTCCTGACGCAGGTCACTCCGTCCCCTCTCCGCTTGGACCCTTGGACCCTTGAACCCTTGAACCCTTTCTCTGTTCCTTCTTGATGTACTTGCACTTCGGATAGCCTGAGCAGGCGACGAACGCACCAAACCGACCCTGACGCTCAATAAGGTTCTTGCCGCACTCCGGACATTTCTCGTCCAGCACTTTCGGCGCGGGCTTCGCTCCGCGGGCCATGAACTTGCAGTCCGGGTAACCTGAGCAGGCGACGAACGCACCAAACCGACCCCGCCGTTCAACAAGCGGCCTACCGCACTGCGGACACTTGTCTCCGACCTTCAGGACGGTAGCTGGTTCCTTCTTCACGTACTTGCACTCCGGGTAACCGGAACACGCCTTGAACTTGCCGTACCGGCTCGTGCGCTCGACCAACGGCCGGCCGCACTCAGGGCATTTCTCATCCAGCAGCACCGGTGGCGCCTTCTGCTCCCGCTTGATGTACCGGCACTGTGGGTAGCCTGAGCAGGCGACAAACTTACCGTACCGGCCCCACCGCTCGGCCAGCGGCTTACCGCACTTGGGACACTTCTCGGCGAGCTCTTTCTGCAGACCCTGTCTGATGTCGGGTGCGTCCGCCTGCGCCTTGTCTAGGTCCTCTTTCAGCGGTTTGTAGAACCGCTCTACGACCGCCTGCCATTTTTCTTTTCCTTCCTCGACAAGGTCGAGCTCCTGCTCCATTTCCCGCGTGAACCCGGTCTCAAACACGTTGGCAAATCTTGGTACGAGCACGTCGTTTACGACCATGCCGAGTTCAGTCGGAAACAGGCGTTTGTCTTTGCGCTCGACATACTTCCGGTCGAAAAGCGTGGCAACGATAGTTGCGTAGGTCGAAGGCCGGCCGATGCCGTTCGACTCGAGTTTCTTAATTAGTGTTGCCTCGGTAAAGCGCGGCGGTGGCTGAGTGAACTTCTGCTCCGGCAAGAGTTCCTTCAGCTCGACCGGTTCACCCGGGACGAGTTCGGGGAGACTGGTCTCTTTCGCCTGGTCACCGTACACGCGCTCAAATCCCGGGAATTCACACTTCACTGCCTCGGCCCAGAACTCGTATCCGCCACCTGAGACAACGACCTCGGTCACTGAGTAGCGAGCGTCGGCGAGCTGGCTTGCCAAGAACCGCCGATAGACAAGGTCGTACAGCCGGAACTGATCCCGGCTCAGGGCGTTCTTCACCGATTCCGGTGTCCGGTCAATCCGGGTCGGCCTGATTGCTTCGTGGGCGCCCTGTACGCCGGTCTTGTCGCGATAGTGCCGGGGTGCTGGCGGCCGATAAGCTGGCTCCATCGTGCCGCCAATGAAGTTCAGCGTATCGGCCAGAAAGGCATCGGCCACACGAACCGAGTCGGTGCGCGGATAGGTGATGAGTCCGACCGGTTCTCCCTCAATCTCAACTCCCTCAAAGAGCTGCTGGGCAAGCTGCATCGTTCTGCGGGACGGCAGACCCAGTTTCTGGGCGGCATCCTGCTGAAGGGTTGCGGTTGTGAAGGGCGGTAGCGGCGAGCGCATCTTGGTGTGCGATTTGACCGAAGCGATGCGGAACTCGGCTGCCGCACAGTCGCTCTGTACCGCGTCAACCTCAGCCTTGTTTCTGAGACTTACCTTCTTGCCGCCGATACGGGCAAGCTGGGCTTCGAAACTCCCGGCCCGGGCTGCAAATCTTGCTTTGATGACCCAGTACTCGCTTGGTTTAAAAGCAAGAATTTCCCGCTCGCGTTCGACGATCATGCGCAGCGCAACAGTTTGAACCCGGCCAGCAGAAAGTCCAACCTTCACCACTTTCCAGAGCAGCGGAGAAACCAGGTAGCCAACTAGCCGATCAAGAACCCTCCTTCCCCGGTGCGCGTTTACTTTGTTCAGGTCAATTTCACCGGGTTCAGAAAAAGCCTTCTCCAACCCTGGTCGAGTGATTTCGTAGAACAGCACCCGCTTCACGACCGGACCACGGACCTTAGACTTTCCCCTCTTGCGTTGCTTGCGATGCCCGTTCCCGCTGATTTCGTTCGCAACTGAATAGGCGATTGCTTCACCCTCCCGGTCCGGGTCGCAGGCAAGATATACCACCGACGATTCGGCCGCCGCCTGCTGCAATTCCTTGATGATTGGTCCCTTGCCCCGGATGCGGATATAGTCTGGCTCAAATCCGTGCTCAATGTCCACTCCAAGTCTGGACTTGGGCAGGTCTGCGATATGTCCCATTGTTGAAATAACGCGCATTCGCTGACCAAGCAGTCGGAATATCGTCCTTGCCTTGGTCGGCGACTCGACGATGACTAGCTCTTTTGCAGCCTTCATGAAGGCGTGTAGAATATGGCCGCCAGTCAGGATGTCAACCCTGTGTTACCGTAAGTCGAAGAGCGTAGGCCCTGCGGCAGCAGCGAGATTGCAACTTCCTGCCCCAGCTTCTCCTTCGGCAAAATCCAGAAGACGGATCGCTCAGAGGTCTTAGTAGTCAGCGGACTAACCTTAGGTCGGGTTCCGGTCCAATGCCAAGTTTTCTTGACAGCAACACGCGCGGGTCTAGAATTGCCGCGCACAACAAGATGTCAACCATACAGAGCATCGCTGGACTGATTGACCATACTCTGCTTCGGCCGGACGTGACACCGCAGCAGATTGAGAAGCTGTGCGCCGAGGCTGAGGAATACGGATTCGCGACTGTGTGTGTGAATTCGTGCTATGTACCCTTATGCCGGAAGCAACTGGAAAACAGCGCCATCAAAGTGTGCACGGTCGTTGGTTTTCCCCTTGGCGCGATGTTGCGCGAGGCCAAGGCGGCCGAGGCAATGGCCGCAGTGAACCTTGGGGCGGATGAGCTGGATATGGTGATGAACATCGGCTGGCTCAAGGCTGGTGCGCATGAAATGGTTGTGTCGGACATCAGCCGGGTGGTACACGCCGCCCAGAAGCGGCCAGTGAAGGTGATCATCGAGACGTGCCTGCTCACGGATGAGGAGAAGGAGCAGGCGACCAGGCTGGTGATTAACGCCGGTGCCCAGTTCGTGAAGACATCAACCGGTTTCTCGACCGGCGGAGCCACGGTTGAGGATGTGGCGCTACTTGCCCGGATTGCTGACGGCCGCATCGGGGTCAAGGCCGCAGGCGGAATCCGTGACCTGGCAACGGCCCAGAAGATGGTTCAGGCCGGTGCGACGCGAATCGGGACTAGTTCGGGGGTGGCAATAGTGAACGAAGAAAGGAATCAGGCGGCCAGGAGTAGCGCAGGTTAGCACCATGTCGGATTCTTACTGGCCGGTTGAACAATTAGACCTAAGGAGGAAACGTGGCTTACGGTAAGATAAAGGAATTCCTGCAGACCGAGCTCAAAGGAGTGAGGGAAGCAGGGCTGTACAAGGAGGAAAGGTACATATTCGGGCCCCAGGGCGCGGGCATCAAGGTTGAGTTCCCAGCCGGCGCGCCAAAAAAAGAGGTCCTGAACTTCTGTGCGAACAATTACCTGGGGCTTTCCAGTCATCCGGACACGATCAAGTCCGCACACAAGGCGCTGGATGAGTGGGGCTATGGACTGTCTTCGGTGCGGTTCATCTGCGGGACTCAGGACGTACACCGGCAACTGGAGCGGAAGATTGCCGACTTCTTGGGCATGGACGACGCAATTCTCTATTCGTCCTGCTTTGATGCGAACGGCGGGCTGTTCGAGGTGCTGTTCAAGGAAGAAGACGCCATCCTGACCGATGCTCTGAATCATGCATCGGTGATTGACGGCATCAGGTTGTCAAAGGCGAAGCGGTACATCATCAAGCACATGGACATGGCTGACCTTGAGGAGAAGCTCAGGTCCGAAGAAGTGCAGAAGGCCCGGTTCCGAGTGTTCGCCACTGACGGCGCATTCTCAATGGACGGCGACATTGCGCCGCTAGAGGAAATCTGTGACCTGTGCGATAAGTATGACTGCCTTGTCATGATTGATGACAGCCACTGCACTGGGTTCATGGGCAAGCATGGTCGCGGTTCGCACGAACATTGTGGAGTTATGGGCCGGGTGGACATCATTACTTCGACAATGGGCAAGGCGCTTGGCGGAGCTTCCGGCGGGTTTACCGCGGCGAGAAAGGAAATCGTCGAAATCCTGCGCCAGCGGTCCAGGCCCTACCTTTTCTCAAACACCCTGCCGCCAGTGATTGCGGCCTCGGCCATCACCATCATTGACCTACTCTCGCGCACGACCGAACGCAGGGATAAGCTCGAGAAGAATACGATGTACTTCCGCAAGGCAATGACCGATGCTGGTTTTGACATCCGGCCGGGAGTGCATCCCATCGTGCCGATAATGCTCTACAACGCCAAACTGGCCCAGGACTTTGCCCGCGACATGTACGACGAGGGTATCTATGTCATCGGTTTCTTCTATCCGGTAGTTGGCAAGGGGCTGGCGCGCATCCGGGTACAGCTTTCGGCCGCGCACGACAAGGAACACATTGACAGGGCGATTGAGGCGTTCATCAAAGTCGGCAAGAAGTACGACATCCTGCACAAGACCAAGGACGAGATAGTCGCCAAATACGGACTGTGAGCAAGTAGAAAGAAGACTGAGTACAGGATACAGGGAGCGGGGCGCCTTTTCAGGCGCCCCGCTCTGTTCAACGCAGGCCGTTAGTGACAGCCTCGGCCACATCCCTGGCAGGAGCCAGCCGGGGCTTGCCTGGGAGCGAACTTCGCCGGTTGTCTCATAAAGTCCCCGCGGCACTTCGCGCTGCAGAAGAAGTAGGTTGTTCCCTGGTAGCCTGCGGTCAGGCCTTCTTCCGTCGCCTGAGCGCGATTGACATCCATCCCGCATACCGGGTCCTTGGCGGTCGGTGATGCAGCCGCGGTGAGTCCGCCGACGTAATCCTGAATCATCTTTAGAGCCGCGGGGTTGTCGGCGAAGAGCTTGATGACTGCGCCGCTGTCCAGTTGTGTTACCTCGATCTTGACGCTCTGGAGCCAGTTCAGACAGGCGCAGGGCAACTGTTGTGCCTGCGGCGGGGCGCTGCCCGCACCAGTCAGCACCAGCCCGACAGAGATGATGGTCAAGAGAAGCGGTTTCATTTGTCCTCCTGCTTAGATGTTCACTGATATGGTGCCGTACAGTTCACGGCCGATTATCGGACCCCAGTAGTAGTCGGTTCTGCCCTCGTGGTGGGACAGGGGCGGCTGGTGATAGTTCCACAGGTTGTTCACGCCGGCACTGAGGCGGAACATCCACAGCTTCTTCGTGGCGCGCAGGTTCAGGACCGAGTAGACCGGCGAGTCGTAGTCCTGGATGGTGCCGTTGTCGGATACGGTCCGAACCAGCATCGGGCCGTTGACTTCGCCATTGGCGGCGAATTCCAGTCCCCAGCGCCGGAACGGATAGGTGACGGAGTAGTTCGCGCCCCAACGCCGGACAAAGGGCAGGGCCTGGTTGGAGCCGCTGCGCGGGGCAAGGAGGTAGGCGCCCAAATTGGCCGAGATGCCGCGGGGCACGGTCAACCCGGCGGAGAACTCTGCGCCGGTGGAGGAGGTGGCTTCATCCAGGTTGCGGTAGTAGAAGATGGCGCGGCGGGTGACGGTGTCCAGCCCGACCAGGTCCGCGGTGATGAAATTGCCCACCCGGTGACGGAACAGATTCAGCCGGAGTTCGGTGACGAGCTTCTGGCTGACGAGTTTTCTGCCCACACCAGCCACGACGGAGAAGCCGGATTCGCGGGTTAGGCCCGAGTCGCGGCGCACGGCGTACTGGTACCCGTTGGGCAGATTCTCCATGCTCTCAAGTATCACCGTGGGGGTGCGGAACCCGGTCCCGGCCGCGAAACTCAGGTCCGCGAAGCTCAGGTACAGCTTCACCGCGGCGTAGGGCGAGAAGATGAACCCGTACTCGGAGTTGAAGTCTGCCCGCAGGGCGGGCAGGAGGTCGGTCGGGACGCCGAAGACAGTCGGGGTCAGGTTCTTGCCCGCGGCCCAGACGCCCAGGTCGTTTTCCGCATAGCCCTGGCTGAACAGGCGGCTGTCGGTGAGCGCCTGCCGGGAGAATGATACGCCTGAGGCGACGTGCGGCAGGCCGGTGCTGAAATCAGCATAGGTGGTAGTCTGGCTGGCAGAGTAGTCTCTTGTCTCCACCATGCCGTCCTCACTGTGTTCGGACAGCGCCAGGCGCAGTTGTAGTTCCAGGTCGCCGGACGCAAAGTCGGTGCGCTGCCACAGGTCCCAGCGCCGGGTGTGAATCTTCTCAGCCATAGGGTTCGTGGCGTAGGCGGAGTCAGGGACGATGGCGCCGCCCCGGCGCAGTTCGTCGCCGAAGGTACCGCCGCCATTCAACTGCCACTGCACGACCGGGCTGTAGTTCAGGTTGGCAAGCAGGAGGTCGCGGCGGAAGGCGGAGTTCTCCCCGACGCTGTCGTGGTTCAGGTCCACGAAATCGCGGTTGCCGTGTGCGGCGATGACGCTCATGCCCAGCGGGCTGTGGTTACTGCCCACCAAGGCGGAAATATCGTTGCCGTAGCTGCGTCGGGTGAAGCTGGCCCGGGCCTCGAACGGTTCGGATGGCTGGTGCAGGAGAATATTGACGGCTCCGGCGATGGCGTCCGAGCCCCAGATGGCGCCGGACGCGCCCTTGAGCACCTCCAGCCGGTCTATGAACTCAACCGGCAGTAGGTCCAGGATGTAGCGGGAGGCGAGATTGGTGAATACCGGCGTTCCTTCCAGGAGGACAAGGGAGAACCGGCCGGGCAGACCGTGAATCGAGACTTCGCTTGCCTCGCAGGCGCTGCAGCGCTTCTGCAGCTGGATGCCGGTCTCGAGGGTCGCGGCTTCGCCGATGGTGGTCTTTCCGGCCTGCTCGGCCGCGGCCTGCGGGATGATTACCGTCGGCTCAGGAGTCTTGGACTCGTGCATGGTCTCGCGGCTGGCACGAGTCTCCACACCCGGAACCGGGATGGAAGTCTGCCTCAGTACCACGTTCTGCTTCACCGTCTCGCCGTGCCCGACCACGACCGCCAGGGTCTCAGACTCGTAACCGGTGTACTGGTAGACCACGCGGAACTCGCCGTGCGTCGGCACCTCGATGAAGTAGCGCCCGGACGCATCGGTCGCGGCTCCGACCGGGTGTCCCTCCAGCCATACCTGCGCGCCAGCCAACGGACGATGTTCGTTGTCAGATACTATGCCTTCGACTGAGCCGTGAAACTGGGCGTGCGCGGCGGAGAAGAACAACAGCGCAATCACCCAAACGGAGCTCCGGTTCATTCTCATTGCCATCATCACTTAGACCTCGGGCCGGGAAGAAGGGTGCCCGCGGCAGACGGGAAGAGAAGAAGGTGTACCTGACTGGGAAGAGCCGTAGCCAACTGTGAGTCCGAGGGTAGCTTACCAGCAACAGCCTTCAGCGTCGCTGTGGCTTGACCGGCGCGTCCCAGCCAAAGGGACAGAAGGGGCGCGGAGCCGAGAAACGCTGTCCCTAGTAGTTGCCGCGGAGTAGCTCATCGCTGCGCACTCGCAGCTTCTTGCCCGCGGTGTTTCCCAGCCGGGTTGAGTTCCGCATTGGTGATTCTCCTGATAAGCCGGCGCTGGCGTAGTCTTGGCAGCAGCACGTACCCCCCCAGAAAGACAGAGCCGGCCACAATGGCGTAAGTTGTGCCGCTACAGTCAATTATGCAGCACTTGACCCCCTATCTGCTATCATTCCGCGTTTTCTGACTTGAGCAGCCAAGTGTAGTCGGGTGCAACGCCCGGACTGAGAGAAAGAACCCCATCTCGACAACGCCCGATGCATGCGTCGGGCGCAAGAAGGATTCGCCGGTTGAGCCGCGGGCGTATGCAGCGGTTACTGACTGGCAACGGCGGCACCGAGCCGAACTCGAAAGATGCGCATCCGAGGTGCGCGGATGCGCCAAGCAAATGATCGGAGGTCGTATGAGGACTGCGGGGTTTGTCGTGTTGGCTGTTGCGGCTCTCTTGGCGTCACCGGCCAGCGCTCAGCAGTACATAGATGCCGTCTTCTTCGTCGAGACATCAGATCCCGGGTGGCAGGCCACGGGTATTCAGGTCGAGCAGGGTGACAGGATATACCTCTTCGGCTTCGCGGCCGCGACCTGGTGGGAACCGAACGTCTTCACCATCTTTGGGGAAGGGCAGCCTAGTCCGCAGGGAGGTCTCCTTCCGGCAGGGTCGCTCGGTGGATACGGAATAGTCGGTAAGGTGGGTGACAATGAGCCATTCGGCGTCGGCCGGCTCTACGGGATGGAATCTTCACCTTGGGCCGGCGAACTTTATCTCGGTGTGAACGACGGCTCTCACAGTGACAACCACGGGCAGTGTTTGGTTGGGATACTCATTCTCCGGGGTGCCTGGGAACGACTACCAGGTGTCGGCGAGTCGAATCAGTCTCCCTTTGCTGCTAACCTACGCCTAAGGGGTGCACCAAGCCCCACCTGCCGGAGTCTGAATATCGCCTACGAACTTCCACGGGACGGTACGGCAAAGTTAATCGTGTATGATAAGTCAGGACGACTCGCTCGGGAGCTGCTGAACGAGCATACGTCAGCGGGCGGGTACAGTGTCACTTGGAATGGGCTTCGTCCGGACGGCACTCCTGTCGAGCCCGGGACCTATTTCTACACACTTGATCTCGATGGTGCTACCGTCACCAAGCAGACCATCATCGTGAAGTAACCAGGGTGTGTTCACGGCCGAGATAGGCGGGGCGCGGGGAGCCCCGCGCCTCGCACTCTCCGGCGCTGGCCGGTTGACTTGAGCCGGGTCTGGAATAAGCTACCAAGCAAGAGCCACAAAGCGCGGGACGCCAAAGGAGGCAGCGATGTTCGTTATGAGTAGCACATCGACCGGAGCCGGACCGACTCGTGACGGCAGGCTGATGCCTCTGCTGGGCGGGATGAGGGACACTTCCCGTATTTCGGAGTGATGTCAAGGCGGAATGAGGCTCTATGCCCGGCGTCTTGCGCCGGGAATTCCTTCGGGAGTCCAAAGTCCGGGCCGGGGATTCCGGGGTAGCCCCGGAATCCGGGCGTTTCACGCAGGAAAGACAGCAGTTGCCCGAGGTCAGTCAGGACGGCGTACGGTAAGCAGTAGACAGCATGTGATGGTGGGGGGGAGCGTTGAGTGCTGAACAGGGCCAGCCGGGGGATGGACTACGACCGGCATTGGACAGGAACGGGGCCGGGAGCTAGAATCAGGGTATGAAGCTCATCAGGTTCTCACGCCACGCCCGGGAGAACATGGTCTTCTGCGGGGCTTCTGAGTCGGAAGTCATTGAAGCTATTCGGGAAGGTCCTTGGCAACCGGTTGAGCGCGGCCGGCGAGACTACCGCAAGGAGTTCGCGTTCGGCCGCGAGTGGAACGGCCGATGGTACGCAAGAAAGCAGGTGCGTCCGGTGCTTGTCGAGGAATCGGATGCTATTGTAGTGGTCACGGTTTACGTGTATTATCTACAGGATTAGAGGAAAGCATGCGAATATCATACGACTCTGAAGTTGACGCGCTGTATATCAGGTTCATCGAGACCACGGTGACGACCAAGCACGTTGCCGAGGGCATTGCGGTGGACTACACCGAAGACGGCCGGATTGCCGGCATTGAAGTGCTGGACGCGCGCCGCCGCTTCGGTGACGAGCAGATACTCCGGCGCGTCATTCTCGAAGACCTCGCCGCACCGGTCCCGACAGGCTAGCCGACCGGACAGGCTGAAGGCACCGCCCGCGTTCCGGGCAACCAGAGATGACCGTCTGTCACAGATGATATCCAGGCAGCGAAGGGTATCACTGCCGGCGGCCGGGCGGTCATTGTCGGCTGTATCTGCCTTTCCATATCCTGTCTTGGCGGCTGAGTTCTGTGTCGGTTCTTTGCCCGCTTCAGCGCCGGCCCGGGCGGGAGGTACGCACGGGCGCGTCCCAGTCAAAGGGACGGGCAGGAATGTTCACCTTGTACTTCTCATACAGGTCGTACACCATCTCGGCCATCTTGCGCACGCCGTCCTTGTCGTTCACCTGGGCAATCCGGGCTTCGGTGCGGGCCTTGCGTTCTTCTGAGTCTAGTGCGGTCTCTTCGGCAATCTGGAAGAAGTCAGGCACGATGGCAAGGTATGGACCAGGCGGGTTGCAGCCCTGCTGTTTCAAAGGTTCTCTGATTTCTTCCTTGATGCGCTCTGTTGTATAGTAGCGCATCTGACGCCAGTGCTTGAGCTTCACGGATAGTTCTTCTTCCAGCCGCTTGTCTGCCTTCTTGATTCTGGGCAGTTTTGCCCGGCCCTCGGCAATCGAGACCGCGTCAACTGTCGTGTCGCAGTCCAGGTCGCCGGATTCGGCCAGGTTGTTCAGGCACACCTGCACCGCGGCTTCAAGGTCATCTGCCACTTTTTCGCTGATGCCGGAGGAGATAAGTGCCTTCTTCTCCGCCTCGATGCCGCGGCGGGCCTGCTCCATCAGTCGGAATATCCTGCGGCCGGACTCGATGAGTTTCTTGCGTTCGACGAACTTCTTCGGCATTCCTTCACTCTTCACGACTGAGTAGAGCCAGTCCTCAAGCGCTCTTTGCCGGCCAAGCGGTGCGGCCTTTTTCCTGATGAGCGCAATCCGCTGTTCCAGTGTCTTCGGCCTGGGCTTGCGTTTGGGTCTCTCTGCACCGGGCCGGTCGAGCAGGTCAGCCACGTCTCTGAATGAAGCGCCACAGGCAGCGAGAAAGTCGGCAATAAGACCAAGGGTTGGAAACTTCGGTTTACCAAGTTCGAGCCGGCTGACTAGATTGGAGCTGTGCCGGCCCATGCGGAAAGCGACTTCGGCCTGTTTCAGCCCTGCACGTTCACGCAGCTCCCTGAGCCTCTTGCCTAGCTCTGAGCTGAATCGGAATGCCTGCGCAGGCACCCTCATGACTAGCTTGATTCTACAATATTGGTGAATGCCTTCAAGCCGGACAGTGAACGAGGCCGGAAGTGGTTCTGTAAGCTAACTATATGTGCAAGATACTACTTACCATGCTGTTATGGTCTCTGGAATTCAAGGGTAGGGGTCATTCCCCCCGCCGCCTACCTTGCCATAATCCCCGCAACTGAACAGGTCGCTAGCAGAGCGGTTTCTTCTGCTAGCTGCTGCTCTGCTTACCTGCCGACTCTGCTGGGCACTGTGCCTGATGCCTGCCCGGATACGGAGCGAGCAAGAATGACAGGCACACGGTCAGGCACAGGTTCTGGTGCTGGCCAGGACGCACCGCAAGTCGCGGGGAAGGATACCATCCAGGTCACAACTCCAATGACTTCGACCGGCAATTGTCGGACGACCCTGGCTGCAACTCCAACCAGAATTGGTAGAACCGCCCCTCTCCTGGCTTGGTGCCTGGCTGGCCAAACTTAATGCTTCCTGGCCTCAACCTCACGCCACACACGGAGGAAGTTCTCGCCAAGAATCTTGCGGATGTCCGGCTCCGGGAAGCCGCGCGAGCGCAAGCCTGCGGCAAGGGCCGGCATTCGACTAGCGTCTTCCAGTCCTACCGGGCCTTGCCCGAAGCCGTCGAAGTCTGAGCCGAGCGCGACAGAATCTACTCCTGCGACTTCAACTGCGTGCTGGATATGGTTGAGCACATCCGCAAGTGAAGTCGGCTCTGGTTCAGGCCGTAGAAAAGCAGGCAGGAATACAATGCCAATAAGCCCTCTTGCCTGCGCCAATGCCTTGAGCTGGTCATTAGTCAGATTGCGGCGATGGTCGCACAGTGCCCGACAGGCAGAATGAGAGCAGATGACCGGTGCGGTTGATGTTTCCAGCGCGTCAAAGAACGTACTTGGAGCAGAGTGGGATAGGTCAACGATGATGCCCAGCCGGTTCATGAGTGCGACCGCCCTGACACCAAGCTGGGTCAGGCCGCGGCCGGTGTCTTCCATACAAGAATCTGCGAACTCGTTGGCATTGTTCCAGGTCAGGGTGATGATGCGAACCCCGCGCTTCTGGAATACTTCGATGTTATCAAGACAGCCCTCCAGCGCATGGCCGCCTTCGATGCCGAGGATACCCGCGATGCGGCCAGACTCGACCAGCGCTATCATCTCGTCTGGAGTGCGAGCAGGGCCGATCTCCTTTGGCACAGTGCGGCAGATGTCTTCGAACGCGTCCATCGCCTTGTGCACGAACGGCGCGCGTTCGCTGGGTTTGAATGTCTCCGGGTTGGTCCAGACGGCGAATACCTGCGCAGTGATGCCGCCTTCTTTCATGCGCGGAATGTCGAGATGGCCGATGTTGGTCCGCTGGGTGATGTCCTTTGCGCCTTTGGCGTGCTCATATATGGCGTCGCAGTGAAGGTCAACCGTAAGGAAGCGTCTGGCTTGCAGGTCGTAGCTTGCAGTTGAGGGGCACTCCGACTTCGGCATCGAACGGATAGTAGCGGTCGGGCGTCACTGGTCAAGGTTGACTCGCGGCAATCCGTATTGACAGATGTCTGTCTGTGGTCTACCATTGTTTACCCGAAAGGAGGTGCTATGGATTGCCTGAAGGTCGCAGTCGCGGTGCTTGCTGCGGCTGGCGCAGCAAGCGGGCAGTGGTTCTTTGGCTGCATTTGCTCAACCGACGTTTCATACGCCACCGCGTACAACAACAGCCACAAACTGGCCGCGTTTGAGTTTTCCGGAATGCCGGGCGAGACGCTGACGCTCGTATTCCAGTCGAGAGATGGTGTGTGGTCCTGCCTTGGAGTATGCAATATCAACCGGTTCGAGTGGACCAGGCCGGTGATGATGTATCCGGGTCAAAATCCGGGAATTGACAAAGGACCGGATGGCGACCGGCACCTGGTCTGGGAGTTTCCAGACACGAGTTCCGGAAAGCGGCAAGTCTATTACCGCAATTTCGAGTATCGGATGGCACCCCTCGATGTGAGCCAATCCCGGGCCGACGCACTACACCCGGATGTGTGGGGAGATTCAGCCGGAATCGCACATGTCGTGTGGGAAGATTATCGGTTTGGCAAACCGGCAATCTACTACCGGGAATGTAACGAGAATGGCACGCAAAGCGATACCTTTCGGGTTTCGACAACCACGACCGGATGCTGTTTCTTTCCCTCGATTGAGTACTTCTCGCAGGGCAACGAGATGGTGGTAGTCTGGCAGCAGGTTGATTCTGCAAGCCACGTGCCCTACTCAATCCGACGCCGCAGTAGGGTCGGCGGCGTGTGGGGCAGCGAGGTGGTGCTGGCGACACACGCGTGGCCATTGCGCCACCCGTCGCTTGACCGCGGCTCACCGGGCGAAAGCTTTGCCTGTGCGTGGGAAGACAGCTCGTCCGGGAACATGGAGGCACACTTTGAAGGCGGGAACGGCGGCGGATATCCGACCGCAGCCCGTTCAACGCGGCCGGTGCTAGCGCACGTCGGCAGTACCTGGTCATACCTGTTCTGGAATGAAAATGAACATCTTGGCGGCGGTGCCGACATCGCATGTCACCTCTATTACTTCATGACCGGGTGGCGCAGCGGCACCTTGCGTGGCCTGTTGCCGATCACCGAGGACGTGCGGCATCCGAACTGTCTTGGCGCAACGGTTGTGTGGACCCAGGGAAGCACGGCGCCGTACAAGGTGATGTATAGTCACTTCGGATATCCAGTCGGCGTAGCCGAACGAGAAGAGCAGGAAGCGGACGGCGGGCTGCGCTGCGAGCCAAATCCGTTCAGGGGAAGAATCGCCATCAGTTTGCCGCTAACAGCCAACAGCCAGGAAGGAATCAGAATCTACGACACCTCAGGTCGGTGCGTGCGGACCCTGACGGTCAGCGGTGAACGGTCAGCGGTCAGCGTCTGGGATGGTGCCGATGCCCTCGGCCGTCCTTCGCCTCCCGGAGTCTACCTAGTCCGCTGCGGCTCCGAAGTGGCGCAGGTAGTGAAGTACTAGGAACAAGCCCGGCAGCATCGCGTTCAGCCGTGGCATCCTCAGATTGTTGAGCCTCGCGCAGACTTCCTCGTGTCTTTGGCGGGACTGCTGTTGTCAACTCATGTGCCCGCGAGTCTACTCAGTATACTTGGCAAAGTTGTTCAATATGGCGGGCAAGCCGCGCGCGACCGGTCCTTGGGGTCGGCTTATGCCTCCATTTGACACGGAGCTTCTGGTATGATAGATTGTAATACCGGAGGTTGCCAGTATGAGTACCGCGAAAGTGGCCGTCACGATGGATAGAGACCTGCTCGAACGTCTGGACCGGCTGGTGAGGAATCGGAGGTTTCCCAACCGCAGTCGCGCTGTTCAGGAGGCGGTGAGCGAGAAACTGGCGCGCCTGGAGCGCAGCCGCCTCGCTGTCGAGTGCGCCAAGCTCGACCGGGCGTCGGAGCAGGCCATGGCCGAGGAAGGTATGTCGGCCGAGGCGGCGGAATGGCCCAAATACTGAGGGGCGACATCGTCTGGGCCGATTTGAACCCGACCCGTGGCCGGGAGCAGGAGGGACAAGGACCAGTGCTGGTGCTGAGCCAGGATGTGTTCAACGAGCGCTCGGGCACCGTGATTGCCGCGGCCTTGACCAGTCAACCGCCCTCAGCCGGGTTTCCCCTTACCCTTGAACTCAGCGACCCCAAGCTGCCGAAGAGGTCCTGGGTGAAGATCAGCCAGGTTCGGACGCTGTCAGTCGAACGCCTGGGCCGCAAACTTGGCCGGGCCTCGGCAGAAGAACTGAATCAGGTCGTAGAAGGACTGAACGAGATAATCGGAGACTAGCAGGTCGGGGCTATTCCGTGCTCTGCACTGACCCGGCAGAAGAGCAGCGAGTTCGGAAGGCACTTCTTGAGTTGCCGGCAGACTCGGCGCTAGTTGAGGTGTGGGGGAAGTGGTTTCAGGAAGTCGAAGACCCCTCCCTGACACAGGCCGAGAATTATGTTGAGCCGGGTCAGTTTCGCTGGCTCGTGAACCGGTTCTCCCTCTTGGAAGACTTCAGCGACTACCTCGCCGCGCTGCGTGAGTACGCCCGCCGTCACGGGCAGACCAATGGCTGGAGTCGGTTGCGGCGTCGTCTGGCCACAGAATGGCGCGGTGGCTCTGCTGGTGCCTACAGGACTGTTGTTTCAGCTATCTTCGAAGCATCCATCCTGGGTTTCAGCGTACGGCACTGGGGAGAAGGCGTATCACTGTGGCCAGAAGTGAACAAGCGCGCCCGAGCGGATCTCATGGTAGAGAGTGAGGACCTGACCTTCTGCGGTGAGGCGGCGTGTACGTGGAAGGAATTGGACAGTCACGTCCAGACGCGGGCTCTGCGTCCCGAGCAAGAGCTACTGGACCGGGAAGCGACCCGTCTGTTGAGGGAAGTGAAGAAAAAATGCCGGCAACTCGCCGAGGGTGTGACAGGCGTAGTCTTTCTTCACGAGTTCTACCTGACGTATCCGGGTTTCTATCCCGGTGGCAAGTACCGTCGCGCGGCCGTGGCCGCTAGAGTGCAGTCGAAGTTCAACTCCGAACCGACCCTTGCGGACGTCGTACTGCTACTCTTTAGGAACTGGCGCTTGGACTCAGTGGTGCACGCCGACCTGCATCAAGATTGTGGAGAAGTTGTGCGAAGGCTGGCTGGTGTGCTGAACGATGCATTCGGGCTCCGCTGGTTTGCCGCACCGCAACGCCGTGAAGAGTTGTGAAGGGGTAGCTCCAAGACCAGCAGGAGTGGTGCTGCGCCTCTCAATCATTGGTCTTCTTGGCTGAGCCGGCTGTTACTATCTCCCGCCTCCGACGCGGCCGGTGTTCTTGTTGTCATGATGGAACTTGGGCCACGCGGAGTTCGCAAGTGGGCTGTCGCCTTGGATGGCGTAGAGGCAGCCATCGTCTGACCCAACGTAGACCGCGCCGTCGCCCGCAATGGCGGGGGAGGAGTATACTCCAGCGCGTGTTGCGTGGCGCCACCTGAGTGTACCATCCGGATTGGTGGCGTACAGGTAGCCATCCGCTGACCCTACATACACCGTGCCGTCAGCTGCAACCGCTGGGGACGAGGTGACAATATGGTCGGTCTCGTGCCGCCACTTAGGGGTACCGTCCGGGTTGATCGCGTGTAGGCAGTGATCCCAAGACCCCACGTAAACAGTGCCGTCCTCTGCGACTGCAGGAGAAGATTGAACCGCGCTGCCAGTCTCGTAACGCCACTTGAGTGTACCGTTCGGGTTCAGTGCATTGAGGTAGCGGTTGGACCCTACGTAGATGGTACCGTCTGCGGCGACCACAGGGGAGGTCTGGACATTGGGTTCGACCGCGTACCGCCACTTGATGGTGCCGTCCGGGTCGATGGCATAGGTGTATCCGGGCTGTGAAGTCCCCAAGTACACCGTGCCGTCAGATGCGACTGCCGGAGAGGAGACTGAGTTGTAGCCGATTTCGTCCCGCCACTTCAGGCTGCCGCTCGGGCTGATGGCGTAGAGGTTGTCGAGTGACCCAACATAGACGGTGCCGTCGGCCGCGATGGCGGGCGAGGTCCAGATATCGTCGCCGGTCTGGTAGCGCCACCTGACCGAA
Source organism: candidate division WOR-3 bacterium (assembly GCA_039801365.1). Taxonomy (NCBI): domain Bacteria; kingdom Pseudomonadati; phylum Caldifarciminota; species Caldifarciminota bacterium. The sequence continues at coordinate 15,056 of JBDRUN010000004.1, read as the reverse complement.
CCGTCGGGGTTGATGGCGTAGAGATAGTTGTCGAGTGACCCAACATAGACGGTGCCGTCGGCCGCGATGGCGGGCGAGGAGTTGACCTGGCCGCCGGTCTGATAGCGCCACTTGAGCGTGCCCGATGGATTGACGGCGTACAGATAGGTGTCGTTCGACCCGACATAGACCGTGCCGTCATCCGCGACCGCGGGCGAGGACCATATCTGTCCGCCGGTCCGATACCGCCACTTGGGCCGCCACACGGCCATGGAGCAGACCACAGACCAGTCAGAGACCGCAGCATCCTCGTCCTGAGCCTGAACCGCGACCTGGAAAGTGCCGGTGTCGTTCCAGACGTGGTACGTCCCCGCTCCGCTCCCGCTGGCGACGAGTTCGGTCCACGCTGATGTATCGCCGTCACCCCAGTCGAACCGATAGCTTACACCGTCACCATCTGGATCAGTGGCTATGGTCGTGAAGGTACAGAGGCTGTCTTTGCGCGTGGAGTCGGGGCCGGTTGGTGTTCCAGGTGTGTTGGGCGCGGAGGTCGCGATGATGGTGACTTGGAGAGCCATGGACCATCCGGACAACAGGCCCGGCTGATCCTGGGCCTGTGCCTTCACTTGGTAGATACCTTGGTCAGACCACGTGTGCCACAGCGCTGCTGTCTCACCGCTCGCAACCCAGTTGCTCCAGTCAGAAGCCGCATTGTCGTCCCACTGGAAGCGGAAGCGGATGCTGTCGTTGTCTGGGTCGGTGGTTGTGGCGAGGAACTCGTAAGAGGTGTTGCGCCCGCCGTTGGAGATGCCCATCGGCGCGGCCGGGGTGTTGGGCTTGTTGCCAACTGGCGGCTTCTTGCAGACGAGAGTCAGAATGTCAGTACGACAAGCGCAAGCGAGGTTGTCCATCTAGGTGCCATTCAGCTACCTCCTGCTCTGGAGAATACTCAGTCGCGGAGAGCGGTCAAGTTGAAACGGGCCGCGGGGAGAACCGCGGCCCGCTGGCGACTTGGTCCGGACTTGGGACACGGAGCTTGTCCAAAAACCTGGGTGCGGGTTGGCGCGTCTAATATAGTGGATTGACCGTCTTCCCTCCGACAATCGGCCGGTCCGACGAAAGGAGCGGTATCGTCTATGCCAGTACGCCCCTATGACCAGCGCAAGATGTTTCTGTTGCCACCCTGCCTGGATGAGTGGGTGCGGGCCGACCATCCGGCCCGCGTCATCTCAGACATCATTGACCACCTGGACGTGTCCGAGTTTCGGACGGTGCATCACGAAGGCCGGCCCTGTTTTGCTCCCCGGATGATGCTGAAAGTGCTTCTGTGGGGCTACGCCAACGGTGTGCGGGCGAGCCGGAAGCTGGCGGAGCGGCTGGGTGCAGACGTGGTGTTCATGTGGCTGGCCGGTATGGAACAGCCGGACTTTCGAACCATCTGCCTGTTCCGGCGTAACAACCCGGCCGCGTTGAAGCGGCTGTTTGCCCAGGTCCTGGGCATTGCCCGGGACCTGGGGCTGTGCCAGTTGGGGCTGGTGGCTCTGGATGGTACGAAGGTACGTGCCAGCGCCGGCATCGACAGCTTCAAGCGGCCGGCCGAGTGGCAGAAAGAGCTGACCCGGCTGGAAGAAGAGATCCAGCGGATGCTGGACGAAGCCGAGGAAGCGGACCGGGCGGACGATGCGGCCTACGGTGAAGAGCGCCGGGGCGACGAGTTGCCCGCCGAGCTGGAACAGAAGCAGGCGCGAGTGGAGAAGATCAAGGAGATACTGGCCGAGGCCGACCGCCGCGGGGATAAGAAGGCTCTTATGAGCAGCACGGACATTGATGCGGGCTACATGCACGGTCCGGCCGGGTCATTGCCGGCATACAACGCGCAGGTGGCGGTGAATGAACATCAGATGATTGTCTATGCGGAAGTGACGATCGAGCCGGTTGACGTCAACCAGGTCGCGCCAGCATTAGCGGGAATCGAAGAAGCCACGGGTCGGAAGCCGGAGCGGCTCCTGGCTGATGCCGGATACCGGAGCGGCCCCAATCTCAAGCTTCTGGAAGAAGGGCGGGTGGAGGGGTACATCCCGGAGACCGAGGAGAAGCATATTGGGCGAATGGCGAGAAGAGATTCGGAGCTATACGGTCGGGAGGAATTCCGCTATGACCGAGAGCGTGACTGCTACGAGTGCCCGGCGGGACAGACGATGACGCGGACATCTGAGCGCCACAGCAAGACCAAGTACAGCGAGCAGACGAGACGAGTCTACCGAGCGCCGCGTGGTGTGTGTCTTGCGTGTCCGCGCAAGGTGCAGTGCACCCCGAGTAACAATCTCTTGGGCCGGTCGATCAGTCGGGACGACTACGAGGAAGAGCGGGCGAGAATGCGGCAGAAGCTTGGGACGGAAGAAGGCAAGAAGGTCTACGGTCGCAGAAAATGCCTGGTAGAGCCGGCAATCGGACAGCTCAAGATAATAGGGGGATTCCGGCAGTTTCTACTTCGCGGCCAGCGGGGGGCCGGGCTGGAGTGGAAGTGGATGACTACTGCACTGAACCTGCTGAAGATGAGCTGGAAAGTTCTGAAGGGCGAGGCCAAGTTGGCCTGGGCGACTTAGCCCAAGACAGAAGTCGCCGGCCGCGACCCGAATACGTGCCTTGCGGGGCGGAACACGCTATCCCGAGCCATGGCGGAAAGGTTTCTAGACAAGCTCCACGATCCCAATTTCCCGGACGAAATTGGGGCATGTCCCCGGCCGGGTCATGTCCCGCGTCGAAGACTAGCCCAGAATCGCCTTCAAGTCGGCGTCGGGAGTCGTGATGGGCGTGATGTTGAACTTGTCAACAAGCACTTTGAGCATGTTGGGCGTGACGAATGCGGGCAGGCTCGGGCCCAGCCGGATGTTCTTGATACCGAGGGAGAGCAGGGTCAGGAGCACCGCGACCGCTTTCTGCTCGTACCAGGAGATGATAAGCGAGAGCGGCAGACCGTTGACGTCGGTGTTGAACGCCTGGGCCAAGGCCGCGGCAATCTGGATGGCCGAGTAGGCGTCATTGCATTGGCCTACGTCCAGAAGGCGCGGGATGCCGCCAATGTCGCCGAACTCAAGCCGGTTGAACTTGAACTTGCCGCAGGCAAGGGTGAGAATCAGGCAATCCTTTGGCACTTTCTGGGCGAATTCGGTATAGTAGTTGCGCTCCGGCTTTGAGCCGTCGCAACCGCCAATGAGGAAGAAGCGCTTTATCTTGCCCGCCTTGACCAGTTCGATGACCTTGTCCGCGAGAGACATCACCGCGTTGTGGCCGAATCCGACCGTAATGTACTTCTCTTCGCCGTCTGCGTCAAAACCCGGTGCGGCAAGCGCGGCATTGATAACCGGCGTGAAGTCTTTATCCGGGCCGATGTGAGGAACGCCCGGCCAGGCGACCAGCCCGGTGGTGAAGATGCGTTCAAAGTAGCTTTTCTGTGGTCGCTGGATGCAGTTGGTAGTCATGACGATGGCGCCCGGAAAGTTCGGGAATTCCTTCTGCTGGTTCTGCCAGGCAGTACCGAAGTGGCCGGCAAGATGTTTGTACTTCTTCAAACCCGGATAACCATGGCAGGGCAGCATCTCGCCATGGGTGTAGACGTTGATGCCTTTGTCTTCGGTCTGCTTCAGGATAAGTTCCAAATCACGCAGGTCGTGACCGGACACAAGGATTGCCTTGCCTTTACGCGGGGTGATACGCACCTTGGTCGGCTCCGGATGACCATAGGTGCCGGTGTTGGCTGCATCGAGCAGTTCCATAGCCTTGAGATTGACTTCGCCGGCCTTGAGTGCAGCGGCAACAAGCTCCTCGGCGGTGAAGGTGTCGTGCGAGATAAGGTCAAGCAGGCGGAAGATGTCTGCATAGTGCTCGTTCGATTCCCGGCCCAGGATGGCGGCGTGGTCAGTATACGCGGCAATCCCTTTGAGACCGAAGAGGATAAGGTCAAGTAGGCCGGCGATGTCGTGGCCGAACCGTTCGTGGCGCTTGAGGATACCCTTGTCACGTCCTTGTTCCACCAGACCCGGAATATCCGCGGCCGGAGTCCAGGCAGCCGGCCCGGACAGATTCTCTACCTGCTTGCCCGCTTTCCTTGCTGCGTCCTCATACAGCTTCTTCGCCTTGTCTTTCACCTGCGCGGCACGCTTGAGCAGACCGTGCAGTCGCTCCGGGTCAAAGTCCACATTGGTGATGGTCGAGAACAGCGCCTCAACTGTGAATCGGTTCACTTCCGGGTCGAACGCTCCCATTTCAGCTGCCCGATGTGCATACATTGCTATGCCCTTGGTGGCGTATACCAGCAGGTCCTGCAGGACTGCTGTCCTTTCGTCCTTGCCGCAGACACCCTGTACGGTGCAACCGGTACCTTTGGCGGTCTGTTCACACTGATAGCAGAACATGCTCACGATTTTACTCCTTGGGTTTGTTTCACTGTCTTGCCATCTATGTCTATCGTAACTTCGGCGAACGGAATGACCTCGCCCGAATCTTCTATTGCCTGCTGTACCAGTTGCACAAGACCATAGCAGCAGGGTACGGTCATATGCGCCACGGTTACAGACTTCGGCTTTGCAGTCCGGAACAGCTCGGTCAGTTTCTCTACATAGAATTGTGCATCGTCCAGTTTAGGGCAGGCAATGAGAAGAATCCGGTTTCTGACAAGTTCCTCGTGGAAGTTGGGGTGCGAAGAGCCCACACAGTCGGCCGAAATCAGAAGGTCCGCACCTTTGAGATAAGGAGCTGAAACCGGTACCAGCATCAGTTGGATCGGCCAGTTGCGCAGATGCGACAGAGGCCGAGGGATTGAGTGGTCAGTTGTGCGAGCGACTGCGACAGAAGGTGAAAGTTCACGGACCGCAGAGCCGGGGCAGCCGCAGGCAAGTGTTTTCTTCTCACCCGGAATGGGGATGTTGTGTTGCCTTAGATAGGCGACCGCCTGGTTATGGTAGTCAATAGCACCATGGTCTTTCAGATGTGCCAGGTGTGCGGCGATAGTGTTGGGCCCGGCCTTGACGATGTTGGCCATCACTCTGGCTTCGTCGTACGGCTCGGCTTCACGTTCAATCACCGTCATTGCGCCTTCCGGACAGTGACCGACACACGCGCCCAGTCCGTCACAGAACAGGTCTGAGACAAGCCGCGCCTTGCCGTCAATCACCTGCAATGCGCCTTCCGGACAATTGGGTATGCACTGACCGCACCCGGTACACTTCTCTTCGTCTATTTTGATTATCTTACGCTTTCTTCCCATGCTTTGCTCTCCCGGTTAGGTTAATTTCCGACAGTCTTGTTTTTCTCAGCTTCGCGGCCGCGTTGCGGTTTACCTGACTGAAGTATTTTCCGAGCGGACAGCGGCTGCCGTTGCATATCGGTATACCGAAGATGCATGTTCCGGCTCCAAGTGGGCCTTCAATTGCCTCGTAGATTTCTGCCAGCGTTACGCCGGCACCAGGTCTGGTCAGGCGGTAGCCGCCGCAGGGGCCGCGCGTGCCAGTGACCAGCCCGGCCCGTTCGAGCATTGCCATCACCTTGGCCAGATGGGCAGCAGATACCTGAAGATTGTCAGCAATTTCCCGCGTCCGCACGGCCCGGTCTCCAGAGCCGGCCAGGACTGCCATCGCATGCAGCGCCAGATTGGCCGCTTCGGAAACATGGAAAAGGCGCGCGCGGTCTCTAATAACCATATTTCTCATTTTGGAACTATAATACTGAAAACGGCCGAATCTGTCAAGCTGTCGTCTGCCGTTCTGTACAATACCGGGACGGCAGCACACAAATTCACAGTTTCTTGACTTGACTGGCAGGCCGGACAGGGGTAGCCTCTGGCCGGCGCGATGCCGAAGCTGATTGCGGTTGTTGACGACGAGCCAGATATTCTGGAGCTTGTCGGTCTGCACTTGCGCAAAGCCGGGTTCCGGGTCGAGGGGTTTGCCGATGCAGGTCATTTCTACCGGTTCCTGTCAACCAAGGTTCCAAATCTTGTGATTCTTGACCTGATGCTGCCGGATGCGGACGGCATGGATGTGTGCCGGTACATGAAAAGCGAGGCCCGGCTGGCCGGGGTGCCGATTATCATGCTGACCGCGCGGGTCGAGGAGACCGACCGGGTGCTGGGGCTTGAGTCCGGTGCGGACGACTACGTAACCAAGCCTTTCAGCCCACGGGAGCTGGTAGCGCGGGTAAGGACAGTACTGCGCCGGCTTGAGCACCGGCCGTCCGGCACCGGTGCAATTGCGGTTGGTCGCTTTCTGATTGACCCGAACCGGTTCTCGGTGCTGGTGGACAACAAGCCGGTAGAACTGACCGCGACCGAGTTCCGCATCCTCGAAGTCCTGGCTCGTCAGCCAGGCCGGGTGTTCTCCCGAGACCAGTTGATTGAAGGTGTGTGGGGCTATGATAAGCCTGTGATAGACCGGGTGATAGACACCCACATCCGCAACCTGCGCGAGAAGCTCGGCACCGCAGGCGACGCTATCCGCACGGTACGTGGTGTCGGGTACCGGTTCACGGCTGACTGAGTATCCGGAAATTGCCGCCCGATACAGGTGGATCGTGTTCCAAGCCACCGGACTGCCATTCACAGAAAATTGACATTCACTCTATCAGGTATTCAAGACCGGCTGGATACTTGGGCCATGACGAAAAGGAGTCATATGAGAAAAGCGCTCGTGTTCGCAGCCCTTGCTCTGTTCGCAGCCCAAGGCTTGGCCCTGGAGCCGAAGCAGGCCGAACTGGAGCACAACGGCTGGTTTCGGTACACGAACCAGTCAACCTCGTTCGGCATCACGAACCCGGACGTGAGCCGGTTCGCGTTGGAACGGGGATACATCCGGCTGTCCTACCAGTGGTCCAGCCAGTTCTTCACCAAGTTCACGCTGGACTTCTTCTCCTCGGACAAGTATGCCGAGGGTTCCACCGTGCGGCTGAAGGAGGGCTACGCTGACCTGGCTCTGCCCCTCAAAGACTTCAACCTCACCGCGGGTCTGCAGAAGCACTACTTCGGTCTTATCTATTCCTGGGACTACACGCACCCGGACAAGTCCCTGGCCGACATCCAGGGAATCGCGGCCAGTGCGGACTATGGCCTGACCGTGAATGGCTTCCTCCCGGGCGGCCTGGGCGAGCTGCAGCTCGGGTTGTACAACGGCGAGGGATACAAGTATGCGGGCAAGTACGTGAATAAGAGCCCGGAGTTGCTGGCCAACCTGCGCCTGACACCTTTTGCCGGCGTAATGGCCGGTGTCTCAGTCTTCCGTAATGCGGAGGACCACGTTGCTTACAAGAACGATGTGGCTGCGGGTAAGCTGAGTACGGACCGCAAGAAGTGGCTTCTGCCGGATACGGTGAACAAAGGTCGGATGGGCCTTGCTCCGGTCGTGAAGTTCGCCTTCGGGCCTGTGTCTCTGACCGGCGAGTATATCATCTACAACTACACCCGTGAGTTTGGGTACTACACTGCGGACTCGACAACCGGCAAGATTGTTGACTCAACACGCCTAGTAAGTGAGAAAAGGTATGCCCAGTCCGGTTTGGACCTGATACCTCTCGTCTCTCTTGCCAAGCGCAAGTTTGACGTGTACGCCCGCATCACCACTTGGGAGCGTAAGGAAGACGGAACCCGCAACGACGCCAAGAGTTCGCTTTCGTACGGCGGCGGCTTCAATTATCACTTCATCCGCCGCGAGAAAGGCAAGCCGGGCCTTGCCTTGCAAGTGGCCTGGACCCGCAATCAGACCAAGGCAGAAGGTGCGAAACCAACCGATACTTTCATTGCCCAGTTCCGGTTCGAGTGGGCCCAGATTGTCCCTGAGTTCATAGCCCAGTAAGGAGGAATTGATGAAAAGAACCATAGCTTTTGCAGTCCTGGCCGGGCTGGCCGCAACTCTCTTCGCGGCCGAGGTCCTGGTCAAGGGTTCAGACACAATGCTCAACCTGACCCAGCGCCTGGCCGAGGCGTTTTCCGCAGTTCAGCCCGACATTTCGGTCTCAATCACCGGTGGCGGCTCCGGCGTGGGCATCAACGCCATCACCAACGGTGAGTGCGACATTGCCAATGCGTCGCGGGAAATCAAGTCCAAGGAAATCTCAACCGCGCGCGCCAACGGCGTGAACCCGGTAGGCATCGTCATTGCGATTGACGGCCTCTCGGTCATCGTCAGCGAGAAGAACTCGGTGGAGAAACTCACACCGGAGCAGATTGGCGCCATCTACCGCGGCGAAATCAAGAACTGGAACCAGGTGGGCGGGCCGAACAAGAAGATAAGCCTGTACGGACGCCAGCCCAGTTCCGGCACGTTCGTCTTCTTCCGCGACGCAGTGGTCAAGGGCGAGTATTCGGTGGCGATGCGGCAGATGAACGGTAACGCCCAGATTATCGAAGCCCTGAAGACGGATGAGGGCGGTATCGGCTACGTCGGGGTAGGGTATTTGCGTGAAGCCACCGGCGTGAAAGCCGTGGCGGTGAGGAACGCCAAAGGTGAGTATGTGTCACCGCTCGATGAGAAGAAGGTCGAAGCCGGGCTATATCCGCTTACCCGACCGCTCTATCAGTACACTTCAGGCAAGCCCAAGGGGAACGCCCGCAAGTTCATCGAATTCGAACTCAGCCCCAAAGGTCAGGAAATCGTGAAGCAGGAAGGCTTTTTCCCGGTCACGAGCGACTATCAGGAACATAACAAGGCAGCGCTTGGTAAGTAGGACCCTTCTTTGTGCGTCCCGGCCAGGTTTGACGCCTGGCCGGGACGCGGCATAATCGGACCGTGAAACTGCGCAAGGTCGCCGACAAGCTGGTTCAGATAGTATTCCTTGTCAACGCTGTCCTGGCCGCGCTTGTTCTGTTCGGTATTCTTGCGTACCTTCTGCTCTTCGGTGTACGCACCTTTGCCGGCACTTCGCTTGGCGGCTTTCTGTTCGGCACGCGCTGGAATCCGGATGCCTACGGCGAGCCGTCCTACGGGCTGGTGCCGCTACTGGCTGGCAGCTTCTTCACCACTGTCCTTGCACTTGTCATATCCATTCCATTGGGGATCGCCGGTGCAGTATTCATCGCCGAGCGGCTGAAGGGCAAGGCCCGCACTCTGGTCAAGACCGTAGTTGAACTGTTTGCCGGTTTCCCCTCCGTAGTGATTGGCTTCTTCGGCCTGGTAGTAGTCGGCCCATTCATTGCGCGTCTGTTCAACGTGCCTTCGGGCCTGAATCTCCTCAACGCCGGGGTGCTGCTTGCCTTCATGGCTCTGCCCACGATCATTTCGGTTTCGGATGACGCCCTGCGCGTTGTGCCCCAGTCCTACCGTGAGGCAGCCTACGCGCTCGGCGCCACGCCTTGGACGACCGCTACGCGCGTCACGCTTCCTGCGGCCAAATCCGGCATCCTGGCCGCGGTAATGCTTGGATTCGGCCGGGCGATCGGTGAAACGATGGCAGTTCTGATGGTTGCGGGCAATGCACCAGTGATTCCCAGATCACTATTTGACCCGGTGCGCACCATCACCGCCACGATTGCGGTGGAGCTGGGCGAGACGCCGTTTCACACCACCCACTTCTATGCGCTGTTTGCGCTTGGACTTGTTCTTTTCCTCATCGCCCTGGGCACAAACCTTATTGCCGAGTCACTGATTCGAAGAGAAAAGCGGAGCTTCACGCTATGAGGACAGATGAACGCGGACGCCAACACCTGTCGGTTGCCGGTGCGATACCAAGAAGGCGATTCACCAGCAACATCGGGTTCGTCTTTCTTGCCATTCCGCTCTTCGTCTTTATAGCCTTCATACTCCTGCTCGTGTTCTACCTGGTGCGCAACGGCGCGCCGGTTCTGAGTTGGAAATTTCTTTCCCATGCCCCAAACGCGGGTATGACCGAAGGCGGAATCCTTCCCTGCATCGTCGGCACAGCCCTCGTAACCCTCATCTCGCTTGTGTTCTCGGTACCGGTCGGTGTCTGTTCCGGCATCTACCTTGCCGAGTATGCTCCCAACAACCTTCTCACCAAGATGATTCGCAGCTCTGTCCGCAGTCTGGCCGGTGTGCCATCTATCGTTTACGGGCTTTTTGGGGTAGCGCTGTTCGTAAACGCAATGCGTCTTGGAATGTCAGTTCTCGCCTCGGGCCTTACCCTGGGGCTGGTAAACCTGCCCTGGATAATCGCCACCTGCGAGGAAGCGGTTACCGCCATCCCCGGTTCGTTCCGCGAAGGGGCACTGGCACTGGGTTCGACAAAGTGGGAGGCAATAAGACGCAACGTTCTGCCCTATGCGTTCCCGGGTATTCTCACTGGCGTCCTGCTGGCGGTGGCCAGAACCGTCGGTGAGACCGCGCCGATTCTCTTCACGGGCGTGACCTACTATACGAAGCAACTTCCGACCGCGCTGTCGCACAAATTCATGGCCCTGCCCTACCATTTGTTTGCACTTGCAACCCAGCACGACCAGATTGCCAAGGTGCGTCCCATCGCTTTCGGCACTGCTCTCGTTCTCTTGATATTTGTACTTGGTTTCGATGCCGTCGCGTTCATAATCAGGCTAAGAATAAGCCGTACCAATACGTGGCAGGTCTGACAAATGCACTACGCTCCACGCACTACGCCATCCGCACCGGCAAGGAGGAATGACTGATGACAGCGGCGAATGATCGAGCACAAGTCCGCATAGCAGTCGAAAACCTCAATCTGTGGTTCGGCACAAATCACGTGCTGAAGGACGTAACCTTTCGTATTCCTACCAACGCCGTAACCGCCATAATGGGGCCATCCGGATGTGGCAAGTCCACGCTCCTGCGCTGCATAAACCGGATGAACGACCTGATTCTATCAACCCGCATTACCGGCCGCATCATGATTGACGGCGAGGACATCTACTCGGCCGGCACCGATGTGATTGACCTGCGTCGGCGGATAGGAATGGTGTTCCAGAAGCCCAACCCGTTCCCCAAGTCCATATTCGAGAACATCGCATTCGGACTGCGCATCCACCGCCTCGGCGGACCGTCTGAGATACGTCGGCAGGTGGAGCAGGCGCTCATCCAGGCCAACCTGTGGGATGAGGTCAAAGACCGACTCCAGGACAACGCCTTCAGTCTTTCCGGTGGCCAGCAGCAGCGGCTGTGTCTAGCCCGGGCGCTCGCGGTCGGGCCCGAGATAGTGCTTCTGGACGAGCCGGCCTCGGCTCTTGATCCTGCCTCGACAGCCAAACTGGAGCAACTGATCGTGGAGCTCAAGCGCAACTACACGATTGTCATCGTGACCCACAATATGCAGCAGGCGGCCCGGGTCTCAGACTACTGTGCCTTTCTGATGCTCGGCGAACTGGTCGAATGGGGCAGGACCGAGCAGGTATTCACCAGTCCCAAGGACAAACGTACCGAGGATTTCCTGACCGGTAAGTTCGGATGAGGCGTCTTTTTCTGGTATCATTGCAGGAGGTGTGAATGACGGTCCTTGAAGGTAAGTTGAACGAACTCAAAGAACGGGTATTTGAGATGGCCTCCCTGGTTGAAGAAATGCTCGCTTCGGGCATCCGTGGGCTGGTAAAGCGTGAACCCGCGCTCTGTCATAAAGTAATCAACGAACTGGAGCCGCGTGTCAACCGCCTGGAGGTAGAGAATGAAGATGCCGCAATCGGGCTTATTGCTCTTTACCAGCCCGAAGCGTCAAACCTGCGCACGATTATCTCCTGCATAAAACTGGCCGGCGACCTGGAACGGATTGGTGACCATGCGGTGAACATTTGCGAAGCCGCGCTGTATCTTGTTGACCGGCCCGAAGTCAAACCACTCATTGACCTTCCTAAGATGGCCGACCAGACCGTGGCGATGCTACACGACAGCCTGGATGCCTTTGTGCACGCCCGGCCGGAACAGGCGCGCGATGTGTGCCGCCGCGACTCCTCAGTTGATGAACTGAAGAGTCTCATAACTAAGGAGCTGGTGGAGTACATGAAACGCGACCCGGAAACAGTCGAGCGAGCCCTGCGACTGATAATGATAACCCTGAACCTTGAGCGGGTGGCGGACTTGGCGACCAATATCTCAGAAGAAGCCATCTACATTGCTCAGGGTGAGAACATCAAGCACTGCCAGAGCGAGGCAACGGAAAAAGAGTGAAATCGTTCTTCATCCGCGTCTTCGGCGGCCACCTGCTTGTTCTGATTGTCACCCTGGCCGCGGTGCTGATGCTCAGTCTGACCACGGTACGCCGCAACCATATGGCAACTCTGGAACAGGGGCTTCGTCGCGAGGCAACAATCCTCGCCGAAGTGGTCCGACCGATACTCAAGCAGGGCCGGACCGCGGAATCTGACTCAGTACTAGAGCAGTTATCCCTCGCCGCCGGCACGCGCATCACCGTGATTGACTCGCTCGGTCGGGTACTCGCGGACACCGAAGCCGACCCGGATTCAATGGAAAACCACCGCGAACGGCCGGAAATAATCGCGGCACGAGCATCAGGTCAGGGTTCTTCACTGCGAGTCAGTCGCACCACCGGCCGCGAGATGCTCTACTACGCTCTGGCCGTGAAGGAAGCCGGGGTTGTAACGGGTTATATCAGGGCCAGCACTGACATCGGGCCGGTGAACGCTGCCCTCCACAGTCTTACAGTTCGCATCCTCGTCGCCGCCTTGGCAATCCTTCTTTTCGCGATCGCTGCGGCCCTGCTGTACTCTTCAGAGCTTTCCCGGCCGGTGTCAACGCTCGTGCGGGCTTTTCGCCGGCTGGGGTCCGGCGAGTTCGGCGTCAGAGCCGACCCGGGTGCAGCCGATGAACTCGGCGAACTCAGCCGCACCTTCAACGAAACCGCGGCCCGGCTCGAAGTGATGTCCCGTATCCTGAACAACCAGCGGGAAACGCTTGACCGTATCATCAACTCCATTCAGGAAGGCATCGTGGTATTGGACGCAACCGGACAAGTGAAACTGGCCAACGCCAGCTTCATCCGGATTGCCGGAGACCGCGATGTTGTCGGCCGGTATCACTGGGAAATAACCCGCGAGTTCCGCCTGGGCGAATTCCTGCGTTCGGTCGGTGTGGGGCACGAACCGCACACAAACGAAGTGGAAGTATCAGGCCGTACCTATGTCTGCAACGCATCCTTCATTCGGCCAACTCAGGAGACAGTCGTCACCCTGCACGACATCACGGAGCTCAAGGCTGCAACCCGGATGAAGCGCGACCTTGCGGCCGCGGCTTCGCACGAACTCCGTACGCCTCTGACCGCGATTCAGGGATACCTGGAAACGCTAGAAGGGTCGGTCTCAGAAGAAGGCAAGCGGTATCTGGAAATCGTGCGCCGGCACACGGAAAGACTCGTGCGGCTTGTGGCCGATCTCGCGCAACTATCCGAGCTGGAAGAGCCGGAGTTCAAGCTGGAGCTCGAGACAGTGGACTTGAGCGAACTGGCCCGCGAGGAAACAGAAATGTTCCGGCCGCGCTATGCAGCCAAGGGCCTGAAGCTGATTCTGCTTGCTGCTGAACCAGTGCTGGTCGAGGCGGACCGATTTCGGCTTCAGCAGGTAATCTCCAACCTTCTGGACAATGCACTCCGCTACACCGAAGAAGGACATGTAGAACTGCGAGTGGAGCGAGAGAAAGACTATGCGGTACTTCGGGTCGAAGACACCGGTGTCGGCATCGCGTCTGAGCACCTGCCGCGCATCTTCGAACGATTCTACGTCGTGGACCGGGCCCGCTCGCGCAAGACCGGCGGCACCGGCCTGGGCCTTGCCATTGTCCGGCACATCGTGGAACTGCATCAGGGCAGAATTGAGGTAGAAAGCACCCCAGGCAAAGGCACTGCCTTCACAATCCGCTTATCCGCACACCCCTCGGCCTGACCGCGGTCATACCTGCTGCCCAGCTCTGCAAAGAGCGAGTGAACCGTGATTATGCCAAAGCACCTCGGTCTTCAGTCCCGAATCGGGTCACAAGTCTCTCTGGTATTCCCAGATGCGCCAGTCTAGTTCGTACGCCTTCAACTTCATATCTCTGGCGACTTGCCTGACCAACGCGACTGTGTCCTCGGGCGAGAGCTTACGTCCTATCGTTCGCGCCACGAACCGCAATACGTGCACGTCCGGCTTCACGGACTCTACGCCCAAACGCATGACTAGCCACTGGTAGACCGCATAGCCTAGACCCTTGATTCTTCCCATGAAATCTTTCTCTTAGCAGCTCTTGTGCGCCCATTCCCGCAGTGACGGTAAATCCGTCACACGACTTTTCTCTAGTAACTCGACCAGTCTCCTGAGCTGCCACATGCGCTTGCTGTATCTGTATCCCCATAGCTCAACGGCGGCAGCACGATTGCCCTTCTTGTCGTCAGGATAGCGACCGAAGAACTGCTTTAGGTCCTCCATGGAGCGAATGCGACGTTTCCAGCCCTTGGTCTCGAGGTGCTCAGTAATGTTCTCAAGAATGGTGCCGTTCAGCTGGTAGTCTAGGACTGTAGTCATCAGGCCAGTGATGAAGTCTCTCTCAAGGTAGATACCCTTTGCAGGTCGGAGCTTGCGGCATTCCTTCAGCAGCTTATTTCACGTGCATTCCAGGTCTCAGGATGAGCACCCTCTGCTACTTCAGAAGACGGAACGACGTCCACCGGTGTCACCCTTGGCCGCAACCACGACTTCAGTACTCTAGAGCTTTTTATCACTGCCTCGCCAATCTCCTTGGCCAGCTGGTCTCTTGGTTTGTCCTTGGTTGCATTCACCCCCTCAGGTGGCCTATCGTAGCTAGCTGGCCTCTTGATACCGTGGGGGTGACGGTAGACCCGAATCCAAGGGAAAGTCCCGGGTCTGCCGGGCTTACCTGCGGGCGTGATGTTTATGCGCAACACATCGCCGGTGAGTCTTCTCATCAGCCCTCCTTTGTGCTCAACGGATACTTCGTGGGCATGATATCTATCTCAATTCCGTCACGGCCGGGCGGGGCATTCGCGCTCGACCGGGGTCATTCTTCACGCCTAGTTTCTACTCCAATTCCGCCGCGGGTCAAGCAGAGAAAGGATTCCAGGGGTCGAGAGTCGGAGTGTAAGAAGAGGAAGGAAGCGGTCGAAGCAGACATCTGTCGACGACTGGC